>JANMYG010000285.1:0-7366 GCA_031381865.1 Betaproteobacteria bacterium
TCGCCGAACGTCCGACGCTTTCACGTTGATCGCATTCGCTACTGGGTTTACTACCGGGCAAGTGGGAGACGCCTTACAGTCTTGTCCGTCTGGCACGCAAGTCGCGGTAGCGGCCCTGCTGTCTGACGAAAGTGATGCCGACCTGGTCATTCCATCGGATCGCCTTTGGCGCGCGCTGAATTTCGTCGTCAAACGTTTGGCGGATCAGGTCAGCGTTGCACCAATCTCCGCGGCTGCGCTCCGCCCTTTGGATTTCCCCTTTGTCCCGCTGCGCCAAGCGTCCCGCCAACCTGATCCTGCAAGCTTGGTAGGCGGTCCACCGCCGCAAGCCAACCCCATTCGCCGCCGATGAGGTCGGGGTGGGCGGCGCAGCGAAATAAAGGAGGAGTAGGCGGCCATAGGCCGACGACGGGGGACATTCGCGGAGCCGCCCACCCTGGCCTCATCGGCTCGCTGAAGCACCTGCGTGCAACCGGCTCCTGACTTTCAAACGCAATCTGGCAGGATCGCGACGGGGCGCACTTGCTCGGCGCCGTTTGCCGCGTGGGACTGCTTCCTGAAGGGCGCGCCTGTTGCTGTCCAGGTCGCATCGCGACCGGCGGGCTGGCAAGGCACGTGGCATGGTTCAGGGTGACGAGGCCACGATACCGCGCAGGGTTGCTGGCATGATCACCGGCTCACACAGGAAGGATGCAAGGCATGGGGTTTTTTCTGGGCATAGACACGGGTGGCACCTTCACCGATGCGGTGCTGCTCGACGCGCGCAAACAGGTGGTCGCGGCCGCCAAGAGTCTGACGACGCGTTTCGACCTGGCCATTGGCATCGGCGGCGCGCTCGACAAGCTGCCGGCCGGCATGCTGGAGCGCGTCGACCTGGTGTCGCTGTCCACGACGTTAACCACCAACTCGGTGGTCGAGGGCAAGGGCTCGCCAGTGTGCGTGTTGCTGGCCGGTTACGACGCGCAGCAGGTCAAGGCCAGCGGCCTGGTGGAGCTGCTGGGCATGGAGGCGATCGTGGCCCTGTCCGGAGGCCACGACGCGGGCGGGTTCGCGCTCGAAGCGCTGGACCGGGACGCGTCGCGCGCGGCCATCCTGCGCCACGCGCCACGCGTCTCGGCGTTTGCGATCTCGGCCAGTTTCGGCGTGCGCAACCCGGAGCACGAACTGCAGTTGCGCGCCTGGGTCGAGGAACTGTGCGACAAGCCCGTTACCTGCGGGCACGAACTGGCTTCGAGCCTGGGCGCGCCGCGCCGCGCCATGACGGTGGCGCTGAATGCACGCATGATTTCGCACGTCAAGACCCTGATCGACTCAGTCCGCAGCACGCTGGCGGCGCGCCATATCGACGCGCCGCTGATGATCGTCAAGGGCGACGGTACGCTGATCAACGTGGAGAGCGCCTTGCAGCGCCCGGTGGGCACGGTGTTGTCCGGGCCGGCGGCGAGCGTGCTGGGGGCCTGCGCCCTGAGCGGGCAGCAGGACGCGATCGTCGCTGACATGGGCGGCACCACCACCGACATCGCGGTGGTGCGCGGCGGCCGGCCCGAGCTCGGGTTCGACGGCGCGATGATCGGCCACTGGCGTCCGATGGTCGAAGCCGTCAGGATCTACGCCATCGGCCTGGGTGGCGACAGCGAAGTGCGTTTTGGTGGTGGCGAGGGCCTGGTGATAGGGCCGCGCCGCGTCGTGCCCCTGAGCCTGCTGGCGCACGAACACCCGCAGGTGCTGGCGGTGCTGGAGCGCCAGCAGACCGAATCGCCGCACGCCAGCCAGATCCGGTTCGCGCAGCGCCTGCATGCCGACGCCGCCCTGTTGTCGCGCCTGCCCGACGACGAACTGGCGGCCTGGGAGCGGCTCGCGCGTGGCCCGGTGGACCTGGAGCGCGCCAACATCGAGGAGCGCGGCCTGTCGCGCGCGCTGGCGCGGCTCGAGCGCAAGGGCCTGGCCATCTACAGCGGCTTCACGCCGACCGACGCGGCCCATGTGCTGGGCATGTCGAAGCACTGGAGCGTCGACGCGGCGGTGTTCGGCGCGCGCATCTGGGCGCGCCAGATGCGCCACCTGTACGGCCTGGGCAAGTGGACGCTGGGTGATGCCGTGGCGCCGGCGCGCCAGGTGGTGGACAAGGTGATCGACACCATCAGCCAGAAACTGATCGAAGCCGGCCTCAACGACGCCGGCCAGATGAACGAAGGCAACGCCGGCAAGATGGCCAGCCTGCTGACGGCCATGGCGCTGCAGCAGCGTGGCGCGCCGCCCGGTCCGCCATCGGTGTTCGCGCTGCAGTTCGCGCCCGGCCTGCCGCTGGTGGCGGTGGGTGCGCCGGCCGAGAGTTATTACCCGGATGTGGCGCGGGGCCTGGGCGTGGCCCTGAAGTTGCCGCAGTTTGCCGAGGTGGCGAATGCGGTCGGTGCGGTGCTGGCGCAGGTGTCGCAGCGCGTGCACATCACGGTGTCGCAGCCGGTGCGTGGCGTGTTCCGGGTGTTCACCAAGGCCGGCCCGCACGACTTCACTTCGCTGGGCCCGGCCATCGCGCACGCCCAAGACCTGGCCAGCAGCGAGGCGCTGCTGCGCGCGATCGAAGCCGGTGCGGCACAAGCCACGGTGGAGTTGAGCCGACTCGACAACCAGGTCCGCAACGACATCGATGGCGACATGTTTTTCGAAGCCCGTGTCACGGCCACGGCGTCCGGCGCGCCGGTGACCCGCAGCCACCGGCAGGCGCGCCATGCAGCGACCCACGACCTCGCGCGCCGGGCTTGAGGCGGCGCTGGCCCGCCACGGCCTGCGGGTGCGCGGCGGCTGGATACCGACCGATGCCGACGACCTGCCCGCCCTGCCGCTGAGCCAGCGCCCGGCCGTGGTCTGGATGGTGGGGCAGGTCGGCTCCGAATGCTGGCGCGCCTTTGCGGCTTCAGCATTTGCGCAGGACGGCCAACCCGACCCGATGGACCGCTGGAGCAAGTCGATCGGCGACAACCTGGCGCAACAATGCGCCGGTGTGGCCCTGTACCCGTCCGACGGCCCGCCGTGGTACCCGTTCCAGCGCTGGGCGCAACGCGCCGAAGCACTGCAGACCAGTCCACTGATGCTGCAGATCCACCCGAAATTCGGCCTGTGGCATGCGTACCGGTTTGCGCTGGCCGCACCAGTGCTGCTGCCGCACGACCGGCCGGCGCTCACGGCCCCCACGCCGGTGGCGACCGACCTGTGCCTGCACTGCGACGGCCAGCCGTGCCTGGGCGCCTGCCCGGTGCAGGCGTTCTCGGCCGGCGGCTACAACGTTGGCAGTTGTGCCGCCTTTCTGCACCGGCCCGGTGGGCAGGACTGCATGCGCGGCGGTTGCCAGGCGCGGCGCGCCTGCCCGGTCGGCACCGACTTTGGTTATGCGCCCGAACACGCGGCGTTTCACATGGCCGCGTTTGCGCGCCGGCATTGACCCCGATCACAAAGCGCCGGCGGTCGGACGGGTCTTGAGAAAGGTTGGAGAATTCGGCAGGCCAACTAGGAGGAACCCACCATGGACCCGCAACAATTCAGACAGCAGCTGATCGCCGAAGGATTCGACGAAGTGCTCGACCGCACGCTGCCGGCCGGGCAGCAGCTGGGGGCGCACACCCATCCGTTTGCTGTCAAGGCGCTGGTGACCGACGGCGAAGTCGCATTGGGCGTCAGTGGCGTGCTCACCACCTACCGTGTGGGCGACGTGCTCACCATGGCCGCCGGCTGCGAGCACACCGAACGGTACGGCGATGCGGGTGTGAGTTACGTGGTGGGCCGCAAGAACAACTGAAGGCAGTGCGCCAGCCCACGCCGCGCGAGCAGCCAGACCAGCACGATGGATCTCGCCGGCATGTCGATGGCCGTCGCGCGCTCCTGCGTTGCTCGGCGCCGGTGTCTGGCCCCGGCGGCGGCCCGCTCAGCCGCGCAGGGGCAGTGCCGCCCCGACCAGCATGAACACCCCGCCGCAGGCCTGGTTGAAGCGCCGCCCAACGCGCCCAAGCCAGGGGCTGATGCGGTGCGCCATGCTGGCGATGAACAGCTCGGTCGCGATTTCGATCACGGCAAAGGTTGCGGCCATGATGAAGAACTGCACCGTGAGGCTGCGCGCGGGGTCGATGAACTGCGGCAGGAACGCGGCAAAGAACAGCAGCCCCTTCGGATTGGTCAGCGCCGACAAGGCGCCCTGCCGGAACAGCGACCAGCCGGCCCTGGGCGCCGCCGAGCCATGGATCTCGACGCCTATCGGTGGCGAGCGCCACACCTGGATACCGAGCCACACGAGGTAGGCGCCGCCGGCCCACTTCATGAGTGTCAGCCACACCAGGGACGCCTGCAGCAACGCGCTGATGCCGAACATGGACAGGGCGATCACCACAGTGAAGCCGAGGGCACCGCCAAAGATGGTGTACAGCGCCTTGCCGCGGCCGTGCAACGCGCCGTGCGTCAGGGCCAGCAGCCCATTGGGTCCGGGCGACAGCGAGAGCCCGGTGGCCGCCACCAGGTAGATCAGCCAAGTATCGAGTGGCATGGCGTTCGATCTTGCCGCTCGCGAGCGCGCTGGTCAACCACACTTGGCCGCCGCGACCGTCGCCGTCGCGATCGCGCTCACCGCGCGGCCGCCTGCTTGCGGCCGGCGTAAAACGCGGCCTTCGCGGTGTCGCTCCTGTCCCTGTGGAGGATTTCCAGCTCCTCGAACACATAAAAGTCGGGCTGTCCGGCGGCGTCCGCCTCGCGTTCGAGGCGCAGCTGGATGTCGAGCGCTTCCTCGTTGCGCTTGAGCGAGCGCAGGGTCCAGGCGACCATCCAGTGGGCGACGCGCAGCGCTTGCGCATCGCCGCGTTGTTCCCTCAGGACCACCGCCTGCCGGAACTGCGCCAGGGCCTCGTCGTAGCGCCCCAGCTGGTGCAGCGCGTACCCGACGTTGTTGCGCAACGGTGCCTCCCATCGTTTTGCCTCTGCCTGGGCCGAGCGGGTGGCGACCGACAACGCCTCCAGGCCCCACTTGAGCTGGTCGGCCGGCGCCGTGTCGACAAAGGCGAGCATATGGATGGCGTCGATCGCCAGGTCGTCGAGTTTGGCCTGTAGTGCCAGGTCCAGCGCGCTCCGGTAGGCCTTGCGCGCCAGTTCCCTGGACTCGGTCGTCTGTGTGTCCGCGGCGTGGGTAGCCGAGGTATAACTGCGTCCGAGCTCCAGTGTGTACCGGGTCCGCGCTTCCGCGCCGGCCGTCGCCATCTGCGGCTCGATCGCCTTGAGCGTGTTGCGCGCGGCGGCGAAGTCCTTGCGCAAGCCGTAACTTCGCGCGATCTGCGTTTGCAGCACCAACGCGTCGTCGCCGCTCGCGGTCTTGAGGGCGGCGCGAAAGCGCTGCTCGCTGACATCGGGTTGGCTGAAATCCCAGAGCGGCGTCAGGTCGATGGCCATGGTGGAGGTTGTGGTGAGAAAAATGAAAACGCCTGCGGCAATGGCGGTCGGGCGCATGGGGCATCCTGTGGCGGCAAACTGCGCCGGATTTTATTGCGTGGCTCGGGCTGAACGCAATCGCGTGCGACCACACCAGCCGCGCCCATGCACCGTGTACCGCCACGGCAATGTGCCCCACCATGCCCGTGACGTTATTCCGCAAGCGACAGTCGCAATTGGAGCGTCCAGGCACCGGCGTCTGAATACACTTTGCCCCGTTGCCGGCGATCGGGGTCGGTGTGCGCCTTTTTGGCACGCTCCCCGGGCGTCATCCAATTTCCTTAGGAGCTAGCGCAAATGGCCTCATTCCCTGAACGAGCCAAGGTTGTCATCATTGGCCAAGGCGGCATCGTGGGCGCCTCGGTGGCGCACCACCTGATCGAACGCGGCTGGGACAACATCGTCGGCATCGACAAATCCGCGATCCCCACCGATGTGGGCTCCACCGCACACGCGTCTGACTTCTGCTTCAACACGATGCACGATCAGATGACGATCTTCACCACCAAGTACAGCATCGACTTCTACGACCGACTAGGCCGCTACGAGCGAATCGGCGGCCTGGAGGTGGCGCGCATCGGTGACGACGAGCGCATGCGCGAGCTCGAGCGACGCGTGGCCTCGGGCAAGGCTTTTGGCAACCGGGTGGAGTTGATCACCCCGGCCCAGGCCAAGGCCAGGTTCCCGCTGCTCGAGGAAAACATGATCCAGGGCGCCCTGTGGGACCCGGATGCGGGCCTGGTCAAGCCGCGTTCGCAGATGGTGGCGGGCGAACTGGTGGACGCCGCCGTGGCCTCGGGCAAGCTGCTGTCGTTTGCCAACACGGCGTGTACCGGGCTGCGCATAACGAACGGTCGTATCCAGGGCGTGCAGACCACCAGGGGCTTTATCGCCGCCGACTATGTGGTGGTGTGCGCCGGCTTGTGGGGGCGCCTGATTGCGGGGATGGCCGGTGAAGACCTGCCCATCATGCCGGTGGACCACCCGCTCACGTTCTTCAAACCCTATCTGGAATTTGCCGGTACCGGCAAGGACATTGGTTACCCGCTGCTGCGGGACCAGGGCAACTCGGCCTACCTGCGCGACACCGGCGACCCCAAGACGCCCGAAGGCGGCCAGATCGAATGGGGCTATTACGAAGAGAAGAACCCGCGCATGTGCCACCCGCGCGACTTGCTCGAAAAGGAACAGGCCCGCCTGTCGCCTTCGCAGCGCGACCTGGAGCTGGAGCAGATCATGGCGCCGCTGGAGCGGGCCATTGAGCTCACGCCGATCCTGGCCGAACTGGGCTACGACGAGAAGCATTCTTTCAACGGCCTGTTGCAAGTCACCACCGATGGCAACCCCTCGATTGGTGAGTCGTCCAAGGTGCGCGGCCTGTGGTACGCCGAGGCCGTGTGGGTGAAGGACGCGCCAGGCGTGGGCAAGCTGGTGGCCGACTGGATGACCGATGGTGTTACCCATCTGGACCATGCCCGCATCGACGTGGCCCGCACCTATCCGTACCAGCAGGACGAGAAATTCATCCGCGACCGCTGCTTTGAGGGCGCCTTCAAGATCTACAACCCGCCGGTGCACAACCGCGAGCCCTACAGCGCCGGGCGCGGCATTTTCAAGAGCCCGTTTTACGAGCGCGAGAAGGCGCTCGGCGCCTACTTCATGGAACTCTCCGGCTGGGAGCGTGCGCATGGTTATGCCAGCAACGAGCATCTGCTCGCGGTCTACGGCGACAGGGTGCCGGTGCGGGCCAACGAGTGGGACAACCGCCACTTCTGGCGCGTGTCGAATGCCGAGCACCTGAAGATGTCGGAAGACGTGGGCATGGTCAACGTCTCGCACTTTGCGGAGATCGATGTGGAGGGCCCCGATGCAGCCGACCTGCTGGAATACATCTGCGTGGCCA
>JANMYG010000312.1:0-3117 GCA_031381865.1 Betaproteobacteria bacterium
CGGCCGTGCTGGCCCTGCCGCCCCCGCCCGCAGCGCCGGGCGTGCCACTGTCTATCTCCCCCTGGCTTTGCGCCCGCGCCCTTATGAGATCGTGGCGCCGCACCGGCTTGGACAGGTAGGCCTGGATGCCGGCGGCGCGCGCCCGTGCCACTTCGGCCTGGGAGTGCAGCGAGGTCAGCAGCACCATCGGCAGGGCCGCCAACGCGGGGTCGGCACCGACCGCCTGCGCCAGCTCGATGCCGTCCATGATTGGCATCTTCATGTCGATCACGGCCACGTCGAAAGTACGGCCGGCCGCGTGTTCGCTGCGCAGCAGCGCCAGGGCTTCGGCCCCGTTGACTGCCTCGGTGCCCTTGATGCCGCCGGCGGCCAGGTGGTGGAGCACGATCTCGCGGTTGGTGGGGTTGTCGTCCACCACCAGCACGTGGCGGCCGGCCAGGACCTGCGGTGTGGGCACGGGCGGCACGTTGCCGGCGGCCACCAGTGGCAGTTCGAACCAGAAGGTCGAGCCCGTGCCCGGCAGGCTGTGCACGCCTATCCTGCCCCCCATCAACTCGACCAGGCTGCGCGAGATCGCCAGGCCCAACCCGGTACCGCCGAAACGGCGCGTGGTGCTGCCGTCGGCCTGTGCGAAGGGCTTGAACAGGCGCTCGCGCTGCTCGTCGTCGATCCCGATGCCGCTGTCGCGCACGCTCGCGCGCAGCCAGGGCGTGTCGTCGGGGGCGATCTCGCCGCTGATATGAACCACCACCTCGCCGTGCTCGGTGAACTTGAGTGCGTTGCCCACCAGATTGGTGAGCACCTGGCGCAGCCGGTAGGGGTCGCCGCGCACGGCGTTGGGAAGGTTCTCGTCGATGCGGCAGGCCAACTCGACGTGCTTGGCGTGGGCGCGCGGCGCCAGCAGCTGCACCACGTCCTCGACCACCTGGTAGAGGTCGAACTCCAGGGTCTCGGTCTCGAGCTTTCCGGCCTCGATCTTCGAGAAGTCCAGGATGTCGTTGATGATGGACAGCAGCGACTCGCCCGAGCTGCGGACGGTCTCGACCAAGGGGCGCTGCTGCGAGTCCAGCGGCGTGTCGAGCAGCAGCTCGGTGAGCCCGAGCACGCCGTTCATCGGCGTGCGGATCTCGTGGCTCATGTTGGCCAGGAACTCGCTCTTGGCACGGCTGGCGTTCTCGGCCGCTTCCTTGGCCAGCCGAAGTTCGTGCTCGCGCTGCTTGAGCTGCAGCTCGGTTTGCGCGCGCTGAGTGATGTCGAAGAAGACGGTGTACAGGCCAATCACATCGCCATCGGCATTGGTGTCGGGCACATGGCGGCCGGAGTGCCAGACCTTCGCGCCATGGCGGTCGGTGCGCTCGCGCTCCAGCTGCACCGATTCGCCGGCCAGGGCGCGGCGCAAGTTGGGCTCGATGTCGGTGAACACCTTCTCGCCGGCTACGACACACACGTCCTGGCCGATCACCTGTTCTGCCGGCTTGCCCAGCCACTGCTCCTGGGCGCGGTTGATGTACCGGTAGCGTAGCCCGGCATCGATGTAGCTCACCGTGACGGGGATCTGGTCCATGATCAGGCGCAGGCGCCGCTCCGAGCTGCGGGCGTCGTCCAGCTCGCGCTGCTCGGCGGTGACCTCGATGGCCATGAAGTGGCAGGCTTTCACGGCGCCGGCACCGTCGGCCAGCGGCACCAGTTCCACCTGCAGCCAGCGCTCCCCGGTGACCAGCGCGTGATGCCGGCAGCGCACGCGCTGCGCCTTGCCCAGCAGCGCCTGCGCGATGGCGGTGGACAGCGTGAGGGTCGATGCGGCGCCCAGGGCGTCATCGAAGCCCTGGTTCCTGAGTTCACCCACCTCCACGCCGAGCCAGCCCGCCAGGGCACCGCTGGCCCAGCGGCAGTGGTGGTCGGCGCCAATCTCGGCAGCCATCATGGGCACGCGATCGGCCGCGCTCGGCTCGGTCGGCAGCGTCGGCGACTGGCTGTCCGGTGCGTCCGTTGCGGCCTCGGCATGGCCACGGTCGGGGCGACGGCCCGAAAGTGTCAGTCCCCAGGCCAGCAGGGCCGCGGCCAGCACAAGGCCCGCGTGTGACCACGGCGGCGCCTGCAGCCTGGCCAGGTCGATGGCCAGCGCGGCAGCCCCAAGGGCCGCCAGCGCGATGCCGACCGCCAGTGCGGTGACAAGGCGGGCTGTGTTCGGTGTGCGTGTTTTCGGCGTCATCAGACGGTCCCCCAGGTGGTTTCCAGGCATGACAATTCGGCCAGCTTGAATTCGGCGATCTGGGCGTTGCCCAGGTCGAAGCGACGGGGCAGGCCCACCATGTTGCCCATGACACGCGCCACGCCCTTGCTGCCGACCAGCAGCGGGTGCAGGTGCAGCAAGGGCCTGACAGAGTGCAAGGCTCGCGCCACGCGCTGCGTGAAGTCCGCGTCGGTCTCGCCACCGGGCGGGTCCATGCCGGCGTCGAGCCAGGGCTGGGTCTCCTCGATGCCGAGCAGGTTCCACTCGCCCAGCTGGCGCTCGGCGAAGGCCGGCACGATCTGGATGTCCAGGTCGCCCAGCGTGGCCGCGATGATGCGCGCCGATTCGCGCGTGCGGCGCAGGTCGCTGCTGATGATCAGGCCAATCGGCGGGTCCATGCGCGCCAGTTCGCGCGCGGCCTGGGCCACCTGCGCGCGCCCCTGCTCGATCAGCGGCGCGTCGAGGTCGCCGCCGCAACGCACGTGGGCCAGGTTGGGTTCGGTCAGGCCGTGGCGTATGTAGCGCAGCACGCCGTTGCGACGCGGGCGCGAAAGGCTCAGGGCGGCGGCGGCCGCGGCGTCCAGCGTGGCGCTCATCGGCGCAGCGCACTCATGGGTGCGAAGGCGATGGGCGAGCCCGGCAGCGCGTCGCGCACCGCGGCGTGCAGCGCACTCCAATCGCCGTGCGTGGACTGGGGCCGCAGCAGCCACTCCCGGATGAACCAGCAGTGGTTGCGGTCGGCCAGCAGCGGGCTGTGCCCGGTGTCGGGGATGTGCATCAGCGCCAGGTCCTTGTTGCGGCGCATGCGCTCGATCGTGGACTCCAGCAAGGCGTCGGACTGCAGCCCGTGGATGAGCAGCATCGGCACGTTGACACTACGCCAC
>JANMYG010000327.1:0-9352 GCA_031381865.1 Betaproteobacteria bacterium
CTACCTTTACTGGGCGCAAGGATGCTCGCGCGAGCAGTCTGATCGACTATTGCTGCTGGCAATGAAAGAGAGCATGGTCGGGAGCTTCGATGAGTTCGCCGTATATCAGGGCGTGAACCTTGGCGGCCAAGGTCCTTGGGACGGCAACGCCAAGGAGCGCAATGCCGGACTGCCGCGCGTAATTCCAGAGAAGTACCTTCGCCCGGCTGATCCCAACATGACATGGCCGATCTACCGTGCTCTGCTCATCACCGAGGGTGTCAAGGATCCGCAGTTCGAGATTGAACCAAAGTACTGCGCCTACGGCAATTCAAGCAATGTCCCCTAGGCCACACCATGGCTTTCCAAGCGACGCCCAACATGTCGCTCCGTTCGATCGCCTTCGGCGTCGGCTGAGCACCGAACCGCCGGCATAAAGCGTTTTCAACATGACTTCCTCCACCAAGGCCGATTGGCTCATACCCACCGGGCTGATAACACTCAGCTTCATCCCGGTTGCCGTAGGCGCCTTCCGGGTGCTTCAGCTTGGTGGCGGTGCGGAGGTCACGCCAGATAACGCACGCTTCTTTGCAGCACCTTTGCCCGTGGTGTTGCACCTCGTCAGCTCCGTGATCTATTGCATCCTCGGCGCTTTCCAGTTCTCCCCTGGATTGCGCCGCCGCAATCCCGGCTGGCACCGCGCGGCCGGGCGCGCGCTGGTCCCTTGCGGACTTGTCGCCGCGCTTGCGGGCCTGTGGATGACCCAGTTCTATCCGCCCGGAATCGAACCGCCCGCAAGTTTTGACGGCCCGTTCGTTTACGCCATCCGGCTGGTGGCGGGTTCGGCCATGGCTCTGTCCTTGTGCCTCGGGATTGCCGCCATCCGCAGGCGCGACATCCCCCAGCACCGGGCCTGGATGGTGCGCGCTTATGCCCTCGGACTCGGCGCGGGTACACAGGTCCTCACCCATCTGCCCTGGTACCTGTTCCCGAGCATCCACGGTGAACTGGCAAGGACACTGTTCATGGGAGCGGGCTGGGCCATCAACCTTGCGGTGGCCGAGTGGTTGATTTCGCGTGGGCGCCGCAGTCAGTTGTCCTGGAAGGCTGCATGATGCGTGAGAACTTCACCGATGCGCACAACGAAGAGCGCCGCTCCTTCTTCGCACGGCCTTTCACTGCCGGCGGTTGTCGACCTCCGGCGGCGCATGGTGACAACAAGAGGGCAGCCCGATGAACAGGCGCAACGCGGTACTGGCACTGCTTGCAACGGGCGCTGCTTCGCCTGCCTGCCTGGCCCAGCGGCAGGACAAAGTCTGGCGCGTCGGGTTCATGGGGCAGATCAGCCGCCCTGATCCTTTCGAGACGCACATTTTCAGTTCACTACCCCAGGGATTGCGTGAGCTCGGTTATGTGGAGGGGAAGAACCTTGTGATGGAGTGGCGCTTTGGCGACAGCAGGCTCGAGCGCCTTCCCGGCATGGCCGCGGATCTGGTACATGCAAAAATGGATGTCATCGTGGCCGCCGGGACCCTCTCCGCGCTTGCGGCGCAAAAAGCAACGACGACCATCCCCATCGTCTTTGGAAACGTGTCCGACCCGGTTGGCACCGGTCTGGTCAGAAGCCTTGCGCGGCCCGAAGGAAACGTCACCGGGCTCTCGACCGTCTCGACAGAAATCGGCAACAAGGTCATGCAAATGCTGCTCAGGCTGGTGCCCAGACCCACCCGTGTGGCGCTCTTGACAAATCCTCTCAACCCGAACCACGTCAGGGCGGTGAAGGACATTCAGGCCACGGGACAGCAATCCGGCGTCCGAGTCCAGACCGTGGAAGCGCGGACGCCGCAGGAAATCGAGCCGGCCTTCGCCGCAATGGCCCGGGATGGCGCCGACGCGCTCATCGTGCCGATGGAAGGGCTCTTTATTCAGCAACGGCGCCAGATCGCGGGTCTGGCGGCCAAATACCAGCTGCCGTCGGCATCTACCGACGGGGAATATGCCAAGGAAGGCGGTCTGCTCAGTTACGGAACCGACCAGCACGCGATATTCCGCCATGTCGCCGGCTACGTAGACAAGATATTGAAGGGCGCCAGGCCAGCCGATCTCCCGGTGGAACAGCCAACAAAATTTGAGTTGACCATCAATCGAAAGACTGCCAGAACCCTTGGTCGTACCATCCCGCAATCGCTGCTGATCAGTGCGACCGAGGTGATCGACTGACGTGCCGTGATTTCCGAGCAAGTTGATTCAGTGACACGCCACATGCCCGCCCCGCCGAACACCGGCTTGAACGGCGACGCGCCGTAAGCACCACTCGCCCGAAACCAACCTGAGGCGTCGCACATGACCACCATGTCCAATCTCCGCGTTACTGAAATCAAGGCATTCGTGCCGGCCAAAGACTTCGAGGTGTCCAAGCAGTTCTACAAGGATCTTGGCTTCACGATGGCGTCCGTTGGAGGCGGTGTCGCTTACTTTCACTTTGGGTATGTCAGCTTCCTGCTCCAGGATTTCTGCGCCGACGGGTTCGCCGAGAATTTCATGATGCACATCCTTGTCGAGGATGTAGATGCCTGGTGGCAGCACGTCGCGGCCAGCGGGGTGGCATCAAAATACGGTGTGAAGGTCACGGGAATCGAGACTCAGCTGTGGAAGATGAGAGACTTTTGTGTCACTGACCCATCCGGCGTCTTATGGCGAATCGGCCAGAACACGCAATGAGCAAGGCCGGCGGTTTTTTTGCTGCCGCGTCCACCCTCGCCGCGTCCGTGCTGCTTGTCGCTGGGTCGGTGGCCGCGCAGGCACAGGTGGCGGCGCCGGTCGACCGAATCGGGCTCGTGGCCCTGGGCGCGCCATTGGAGCAACGCCATGTGTTCCGGGAACGACTGCGGGAATTGGGATACGTCGAAGGTCGCAACCTCGTTGTCGAGGCGCGGTTCGTGCAGGGTCGGGTCGAACGCACCGCCGAGCTCGTCGCTGAGCTGCTTGCACTGAAGGTCGACGTTCTCCTGGTCGGCTCGACGGTTTGTTTGACAAGCGCATGCGGCGTCGTTCCGTTTTCTTGCATGGCTAGCCGCCACTGTCCTGCAAATGCAACAGGTCTGGAACTTTCAGCATGACACCATGAAAAAGCCGGATGCGAGCCAAGGCCAGCCGGCATCGGAGCTGATCTCGAAAAGAATCGCCGATCTCGGGGACTGGCGCGGGCAGACCCTCGCCAGAATGCGCAAGCTCATCAGGGAAGCAGACCCGGACGTCGTCGAAGAGTGGAAGTGGATGGGCACACCGGTGTGGTCGCACGACGGCATCATCTGCACTGGCGAAACCTACAAGAATGTCGTGAAGCACACCTTCGCCAAGGGCGCGTCGCTGAAGGACCCGGCCCGCCTTTTCAACGCGAGTCTCGACGGCCACGTACGGCGAGCGATCGACATCCACGAAGGAGAAGAGGTTGACCAATCCGCGTTCAAGGCGCTGGTTCGCGCGGCGGTCGCCCTCAACAGTTCCGGCAAGTCGAAACCTTCGAAAGAAGCGAAGACCTGAAGGATCGGGCTCCCCTGCGCAGCGCTTTTCATACGCATGATCCAGCACATAGGAATCGTCGGTTGTTCGGCCCAAGGCGCGGCACTGTGTTACCGAACCATCTGTTCGGAAGGCGCGGCGCTGCTGGGTCCGCACGCCCACCCCGAGGTGAGCATGCATACCCCTTCGCTGGCCGAATACGTGCACCATCTTGAACAGGGTGAGCTCGAAGCGGTTGGAGAACTGATGCTTCGGTCGGCGCACAAACTGGCAGCCGCAGGCGCAGATTTTCTGATCTGTCCCGACAACACGATTCACCAGGCCTTTTCCTGGGTCGAGGCACGCAGCCCGCTGCCCTGGCTCCACATTGCCGAAGTGGTCGCGGCCGAGGCACGCGAGCGCAAATTGCTGCGCGTTGGTCTTATGGGAACGGCGTGGCTGGTAAACAGCGGGGTGTATCCGGAGCGGCTTGCCGCACACGGAATAACGTGCGTCCGCCCCAGCGACGCGCAGCGCGACGCGATCGATCGCATCATCATGGATGAACTTGTCTACGGTGTATTCGAGCCGGCGAGCGTCGCCTGCATGCAGGACCTCATCGGCGCCTTCAAGCAGCAGTCGTGTGATGCGGTCGTGTTGGGCTGCACCGAGATACCGCTCGTCATCCATGACGGCAACTCACCCTTGCCGACCTTGGATTCAACGCGGCTCCTGGCGCGCGCGGCACTCAAGCGTGCCGTTGGAGTCGATGGCGTCAGTGGGCAGAGATCAGGCGCGCCAGGTTGTGGGCCGATGCGGCGACCACCTTGGGCTTGAGTCCAACGCCAGGGCTGAGCTTGGCGCCGCCCGCAATGATGATTAGATCGAATTCTTGCACTTCCGTTCGTGCCGCGCCGTCGTGGGAGGGCGTGCCGCGAGCCTCGTATCAAACCCGATTGGGCGTCACCGAGCGGCGAGAGATAAACTCCGTCTGATCTGTGGAGGTTGCCCCATGAATTTCACTCTCGAGTGCGAACGCGAAGACGACGGACGGTGGTTGGCAGAAGTTTTCGAACTGCCGGGAGTGCTTGCCTATGGCAATTCAGCCGACGAGGCCATGACCAAGGCGGAAGTGCTCGCGCTACGGGTTCTGGCTGAGCGTATCGAGCATGGCGAATCCGGTCCAATCGAGATCAATTTTTCGCTGCCCGCAGCCGCATGAGTCAATGGCCGTCATCCAAGGCCAAGCGCGTTTTTGCTGCACTACTCAGACTTGGCTGGCAACTCAAGCGTCAATCTGGCTCTCATCGGACGCTGTCCCGTTTGGGTTGGCCGGACTTCGTTTTCGCATTTCATGACGGCGATGAAGTTGGCCCACGCATGCTGGCACGCATTGCGAAGCACACAGGCCTGCGTCCCGAGAATCTGTAGCGCCGTTCGGCGAGCGACGCCCGACTTGTTGCTTCATCCGAGCCCGTCCGGCGTCGGCTGAACGCGGGTGTTGGGTGTTCCGAGGCGCTGGCGGTGGTGCTTGCCGACATGGAGGAGAGCGATGGGTATTGCACTCGACCACGCAACCGTTCCCGCCCGCGACCGACGGGCGTCCGCTGAACTGCTCGCGTCGTTGCTTGGCGTGCCATGGGCAGAGGCTGCGGCGGGCCCCTTTTGTGCCGTCTATGTGAACGATGGCCTGACCCTCGACTTCGACCAGGCAGACGGCCCGATTGCGGTGCAGCACTATTGCTTTCGCGTCAGCGAGGTGGAGTTCGCGGGCATCGTCGCGAGGCTCCACGCCAAGGGCATCCCGTTCAGGAGCACACCACACGGACCGGTAGACATGCAGGTCAACATCCGGCACGGCGGCCAGATCGTGTATTGGAATCAACCAGACGGCCACGTATGGGAGGCGCTCACCGCGAGTTATGCGCGAAACCGCTCTTCGGACGCGGCACGGTGAAGCCTGACCCGCCATGCGGGCGCACGGCCTGCAGGGCACCGCCCGGCCCAAAAGTGTGGACCGCGCCGGGCACACGTGCGGTCGGGTGACGGCCGTGACGCCCCCCGCCTGCAGAGCCGAGGTGTCCATTTGGCAGCATCGCGGTACCATGCTTCGCACGGCGCGCAGAGCATCGGCGTGCGCCGGCCTCAACCTGAGCGAGAACATGTCCAATGAGCAATCAAGGTTATTTGCGTCACCCTACCGTGGCTGCGGGCACGGTGGTCTTTGTTCACGACGACGACCTGTGGAGTGTCGCGCTGGGCGGTGGCACCGCGCGCCGCTTGACGGCTGGCCTGGGCGAGCCGTCGACGCCATGCCTGTCGCCCGATGGCCGGTGGATCGCCTACGTCGGGCGTGACGAACAGCACCCCGAGGTCTATGTGATGCCCGCGCAGGGGGGTCCGGCGCGGCGCCTGACCTACCTCGGCCCTGAAGTGATGGTGCGTGGCTGGACCGAAAGCGGACAGATCCTGTTCGTGACCACGCATGGGCAGCCGTTCTTCCGCAACTACCGCGCCTTCACCATCGACAGCGCAGGCGGGTTGCCGCAGCTGTTGCCATTGGGCCAGGTGAACCACCTGGCGTTCGGGCCCGGCAACGCCCGCGTGATCGGCCGCAATACCGCCGACCCGGCGCGCTGGAAGCGTTACCGCGGCGGCATGGCGGGGCACCTGTGGATCGACGCGTCGGGCAGCGGCGAGTTTCGCCGCATGACGGAATTGAAAGGCAACATCAGCAGCCCGATGTGGGTTGGCGATCGCGTGTATTTCCTGTCGGACTATGAAGGCGTGGGCAACATCTATTCCTGCCTTCCGGACGGCGCCGGCTTGCAGCGCCATACCGACCATGACGACTTCTATGCGCGGCATGCGCAGACGGATGGCGCGGCCATCGTGTACCAGTGCGGCGCGAAGATCTGGTGTCTCGACACACAGTCCAACGTGGCGAAGCCGATCGACATCCAGGTGCCGGGGCATCGCGCGCAGGCGGCCCGGCGCTTCGTGGCTGCCGCCGAGTTTTTGCAAGGCTTCCACCTGCATCCGGCCGGGCACAGCCTGGCGCTCGATGTGCGCGGCAAACCCTTCAGCTTCGGCTTGTGGGAGGGCGCCGTGCGCGCATGGGGCGCAGACGAAGGCCGCCGCCAGCATGGCCAGTGGCTGGGCGATGGCGCCACTTTCATCACCGACAGCGATGCGTCGGGAGAGGAGCGGCTGGAGGTGTTTCGTGCCGGCAACGCCACGGCGCTGCCGTGGGACATTGGCCGCGTGGTGTCGATGTGCGCGGCCCCGAGCGGGGCGCGGGTGGCGATCTCCAACCACCGCAACGAGATCATGGTCGGCGACATCGACAGCGGCGAGATGCGGGTCGTCGATCGAAGCGACTACCTGCGCACCGAAGGCCTCGCCTGGTCGCCCGACGGTGCGTGGCTGGCGTACCAGTTCTGGACCAGCGCGCGCCACAGCGCGATCAAGCTGTACGAGGTGGCCACGCATACGACCACGCTGGTCACGCAGCCCGATTTCCGGGACTATTGCCCGTCCTTCGATCCGGCCGGCAAGTACCTGTATTTCCTGTCGGTGCGGACATTCGATCCGGTATACGACAGCGTGCAGTTCGAAATGTCCTTTCCGCGCGCCGCGCGGCCCTACCTGATCGCGTTGCAGGCCAGTGCGGCGCCACCGTTCGATCCGCCGCCCAAGGGTTTCGAGCCGCCCGACAAGGCCGCTGCAAAAGCAGCCCGGAACGATGTGGACAAGGACAAACAGGTCCTGACGCAAGTGGACCTGCCCGGCATCACGGCGCGCGTGGCGGCGTTTCCGGTGGCGGAGAGCCGTTACGGGCAGATCGCAGGCGTGGCCGGTGGCAAGGTGGTCTGGAGCCACCAGGTCGTCATCGGCGCCCATGGTCGCGGCGGCCACAAGGAAGCCGCCGGTCGCCTGGAACTGTTCGACTTTGCGACGCTGCTGCCCGAGACGATGGTCGACAAGGCGGATCGTTTCGTGGTCAACGCCAACGGTACCGCGCTGGTGCTGCAAGACGGCAAGAAGCTGCGTGCCATCGCCGCCGATCGCAAGCCGGAGGATGCCGCTGCCGCTGCGGGTGGCAGCGAAGCCGCGTCGCGCAAGACCGGCTGGATCGACCTGGGCCGCGTGCGGGTGTCGGTGTCACCGGCCGCAGAGTGGCGCCAGATGCTGCGCGAGGTCTGGCGGCTGCAGCGCGACCATTTCTGGACCGAGGACATGTCGGGCATCGACTGGGACGCGATGTACCGGCGTTATGCACCCCTGCTCGAGGGTGTGGCAACCCGCGCCGAGTTGTCCGACCTGATCTGGGAAATACAGGGCGAACTGGGCACGTCGCACGCCTATGAAATGGGCGGCGACCACCGCAAGCCGCCGCCGCTGGCGCTGGGGCACCTGGGCGCCGAACTGGTACTGGCCGCGGACGGGCAGGGTTACACCATCACCCGTATCGTCACCGGTGACGCGTGGGAATCGGGCGCTGACTCGCCGCTGAACGCGATCGGCGTCAACGCGCGGGTGGGCGAACGCATCGTGGCGGTCAACGGCCAGCCGGTGTCGCTGGCGGTCCCGCCCCAGGCGCTGCTGGTGCACCAGGCGGGCAGCAAGGTCGAGTTGACGCTGGCCGATGGTGACGCAGGCAGCGCGGGCCAGCGCACGGTGCTGGTGCAAGCCCTTTCGGACGATGTACCCGCGTTGTACCGCGAGTGGGTGGAGCGCAACCGCGCATGGGTCCATGCCCAAACGCAGGGCCGCGTGGGTTACCTGCATCTGCCCGACATGATGGCGGCGGGTTTTGCCGAATTCCACCGCTACTTCCCCGGGGAATCGGACCGGCAGGCCATCATCGTCGACCTGCGCTACAACCGCGGCGGCCATGTGTCGCAGCTGCTGCTGGAGAAGTTTGCGCGCAAGCGCATTGCCTACCAGACCGGGCGCTGGATGGCGCCTGCGCCGTATCCCGAAGAGTCCCCATTGGGGCCGGTGGTGGCGTTGACCAACGAGCACGCCGGATCGGACGGCGACATCTTCTCGCACAATTTCAAGCAGATGCAGATCGGCACGCTGGTGGGTACACGCACCTGGGGCGGAGTGGTGGGCATCTGGCCGCGCCATGGGCTGGTCGACGGAACCTCGACCACCCAACCCGAGTTCTCCAGCTGGTTCAACGATGTCGGTTACGGGGTGGAGAACTACGGCACTGATCCGCACATCGAGATCGACAACGCGCCCCAGGACGGCGCGTCGGGACACGATCGCCAGCTCGAACGGGCGCTGGCGGTGGTGCTCGAGCAAATGGCAAGACACCCGCCGGCGATCCCCGATTTCGGACCTCGGCCGAGCTGCGCGCATGCGCCGCTGCCACCGCGCGGGCCAGCGGTGGCCTGAAGACAGATTCCCCGAACTTGCGCAACGAGCATGGTCGCAAACCGTTCCTTCACCGATAGCAGCGCCATCGGCCCGACGCGAACTTCAGGCGTCGCCGAAGCCCGCTATCGATTTATTGATCTTTCCCAATTTGATGACAAGTCAATGTCCCTTCGACAGGCTCCCTTCGACAGGCTCCCTTCGACAGGCTCAGGGCGAACGGTGTCTTGAATATCGAAAACCTCAATGGTTACAGAGCATGCCGCAAATGACTCCACTACAGGCATCAAGAGCAAAGCGCTTGCGCTGGTTGCTGGGGGTGGCACTGGCACTGTGCGTCGGCAGCGGCATCTACTACATTGACCTTCTGAAGGCGGCCGTCTCCCCGAACCCGATCCCGAGTTCGCCGCAGTCGATCGATCGCGCGCGGGCGCTCTGGAAGCTGAATTGCGAGGCCTGCCATGGCGTCGAGGGGCGGGGCGAC
>JANMYG010000376.1:0-21519 GCA_031381865.1 Betaproteobacteria bacterium
GACAAACGCGGCAACCGGAGAAGACCATGACAACCAGCCAGGATTTCTACACCCACGCCGGCCGCGAACTGCAGGCCATCCGCGATGCCGGGCTGTACAAGGCCGAACGCGTGATCGCCACGCCGCAGGGCGCCCACATCCGCACGCTGGCGAGCGACGGCTCCACGCGCGAGGTGCTCAACCTGTGCGCCAACAACTACCTGGGCCTGTCGGCCCACCCGGACGTGGTGGCGGCGGCGCACGCGGCGCTGCGCACCCACGGTTACGGCCTGAGCTCGGTGCGTTTCATCTGCGGCACGCAAGACCTGCACAAGCGGCTCGAGGCCCGGCTCTCGGCCTTCCTGGGCACCGAGGACACGATCCTCTACGCGGCGGCGTTCGACGCCAACGGCGGCCTGTTCGAGCCGCTTCTGGGCGAGGACGATGCGGTCATCAGCGACGAGCTCAACCACGCCTCCATCATCGACGGCATCCGCCTGTGCAAGGCACGGCGCTACCGCTACCAACACAACGACATGGCCGACCTCGAGCGTTGCCTGCAGCAGGCCGCCGCCGAGGGCGCGCGCCACACGCTGGTCTTTACCGACGGCGTCTTTTCCATGGACGGCACGGTGGCCCGGCTCGACACCATGCGCGACCTGTGCGACCGGCACGGCGCGCTGCTCGGCGTGGACGAGTGCCATGCCACCGGGTTCATGGGCGCGACCGGGCGCGGCACGCACGAGCACCGCGGCGTGTTCGGCAAGGTCGACATCATCACGGGCACGCTGGGCAAGGCGCTCGGCGGCGCCTCGGGCGGTTTCACCAGCGCGCGGCGCGAGGTGGTCGAACTGCTGCGCCAGCGTTCGCGGCCCTACCTGTTCTCCAATACCGTGGCGCCCGCCATCGTCGGCGCGTCGATTGCGGTGCTCGACCTGCTGGAGGGCTCCACCGCGCTGCGTGACAAGCTCGAGCACAACACGCGCTACTTTCGCGACGCCATCACGCGCGCCGGGTTCGCCATCAAGCCGGGCGAGCATCCGATCGTGCCGATCATGGTCCATGACGCCACGCTGGCGCAGCAGCTCGCGGCGCGGCTGCTCGAACTGGGCGTCTATGTGGTCGGTTTCTTCTTCCCGGTGGTCCCCAGGGGCCAGGCGCGCATCCGCGTGCAGGTCAGCGCGGTGCACGAACGCGCCGATCTGGAGCATGCCGTGGCGGCATTTGCACAGGCGGGCCGCGAGCTCGGCCTGCTGACCTGAAACCCGGGCCGCCCGGTTGCCGCCGCGCGGCGGCACGCGGGATCCCCAACCGACGCAACGACCATGCAAACCCGCATTCTCATCATCGGCGCGAACGGCCAGATCGGCACCGAATTGACCCAGGCCCTGGTGCAGCGCCACGGACCGGACGCGGTCGTGACCAGCGACCTGGTGCCCGACGGCCGGGTGCTGGGCGTGCGCCACGAGGCGCTCGACGCCACCGAAGCCGGCGCCCTGACCGAGGTGGTCGAGCGCCACCGCATCAGCCAGATCTACCTGCTGGCGGCCGCCTTGTCGGCGCGCGGCGAGCAGCATCCCAAATGGGCCTGGGACCTGAACATGAAGGGCCTCCTCAACGTGCTGGAGCTGGCGCGCACGCACAAGTTGCAGCGCGTGTTCTGGCCCAGCTCGATCGCCGCTTTCGGTCCGTCCACGCCGCGCGACCACACGCCGCAGAAAACCGTGATGGATCCGACCACGGTGTACGGCATCTCCAAGCTCGCCGGCGAGGGCTGGTGCGCCTGGTACCACCGCAACCACGGCGTCGATGTGCGCAGCCTGCGTTACCCGGGCCTGATCAGCTGGAAGACCCCGCCCGGTGGCGGCACCACCGACTACGCGATCGAGATCTTTCATGCCGCGCTCAAGGAGGGTCGTTACACCAGTTTCCTGGAGCAGACCACCGCATTGCCGATGATGTACATGCCGGACGCGATCCGCGCCACGCTCGAACTCATGGAGGCGGCTCCCGAGCGCGTGCGCGAGCGCCAGTCGTACAACCTGGCCGGCATCAGCTTCACTCCGGTGCAGATCGCCGCGGCGATCGCGCGCTACGTGCCGGGCTTCGCGCTTGAATGCGTGCCGGACTTTCGCCAGGCCATCGCGGACAGCTGGCCGCGTTCGATCGACGACAGCGCGGCGCAGGCCGACTGGGGCTGGCGCCCCGAATACGACCTGGACGCGATGGTGCGCGACATGCTCGAGAACCTGCGGCCGTTGTTGCTGGGTTGACGCCCGCGCCCCGGGGCTGGATCAATCCGCCAGCGTGCCGGCCGCGAGTTGTTGCACGGCCTGGCAGATCGCGGCGAAACTCTGCGCGGCGCGGCTCGACATGTGGCGCGCGCGCAGGTAGCCGTGCACCAGCTGCGATTCGTTGCGGTACACGGCCGGCACACCCGCCGCCTGCAGCCGCTGCACGTATTGCGCGCCGTCGTCGCGCAGCGGGTCGATGTCGGCGGTGACCACGAAGGCCGGTGGCAGGCCCGAAAAATCGCTCGCCAGCAGGGGCATCAGATCCGGGTCGGACACCTCTTCGCGCTTCAGGCCACCGGTGCGGATGGCGAAATAGAAAGCACCCTCCTTGGCCGACAACATCGGTGCATTGGCATTGCTGATGTAGGAGCCCTTGTTGTGGTCGCCACCCAGGCCCGGGTAGATCAGCAACTGGCCCGCCGGCATCGGCCCGCCGGCGGTCTTCTGGCGCAGGCACAACGCGGCGGCGAGGTTGCCGCCCGCGCTGTCGCCGCCCACGATCACGCGCTGCCCCCCGTGCACCAGGTGCAGGAACGCGGCCTGCGCATCGTCGCCCTGGGCCGGGTGCACATGTTCGGGCGCCAGCCGGTAGGCGATGGCCACCACGTCCACGCCGGTGGCGGCGCAGATGCCGGCGCAGGCGTCGGCATGGCTGTCGAGGCCACCCAGGATGAAGCCGCCCCCGTGCAGGTACAGCAGCACCGTGCCGGCATGGGCCTGGGTGGCATGCTGGTAGCGCCGGGCCGGGATCTGGCGCTGCGGACCGCTGGCGGCGATGCTGAAATCGGAGGCCGTGACTTCGGCCGGCAATGGCGCACGCATTTCGGCCGCGTACTTGTCGTACCAGGCGCGGTTCTCCGCAATCGTGAAGGTGTAGGCGTCGCTCGGGTAGAACGCGTTGGTGCGGTCCATGTAGGCCCGCACCTGCGCGTCGTCGGGCATGGGATGGGGTGCGGTGTCTATCATGGCTGGCCTCCTCTTTTCGAAGACTATAACGCGCGGGCATGTCGGCCCGTGCCCGCGCGGCCCGTTTCGGCGCGCCCGGGCGGCCGATAGAATCGAGCCAAAAAAATGCTTGCGGAGGAAGTCGAGGCAATCCAAGGATTCCACCGTGAAAATGCGATCGGCCGACTGGAAGATGTTTGCGTTGTGGGTACTCGGCGTCGCGCTGGCCGGTTGGTGTCTGGCGTGGGTGGTCAGGGTCGAATCCGAACGCCAGTTGGCGCGCGGGGCCGAGATGTCCGCACTGCGCTGGGCGAGCTTTGCCACCAGCATCGTGCCGGACCTGGATGCGGTGCTGGCCGGCGCAAAGATGAGCCCGGCCACGTGCGAACTGCTGCTGCGCCTGCGCCGCGTGCACGATGTGTTCCGGTTCAAGCTGTTCGATGCGTCCGGCGCGCTGGTCCTGTTGTCCGACGACCTGGACCAGCCGGTGCTGCCCACCGGCTACAGCGCCGCCGATGCACTGGGATACGGCGCCGCCTCCGCCGGCGGTGTGTCGATCCGTGACCAAGTACTGGCCGGCATGCCCTACGTCGAACTCAGGCGCGACAGCGGCCCCGACCGGCCGGCGTTGTACAGCGAGGCCTACGTGCCGGTGCAGCGCAATGGCCGGGTGCTGGGCGTGGTGCAGGTCTACGTCGACCAGGCCGACCGGGCCAACAGCGCGCAGGGAGGCTTGTTGCGGGTGGCCAGCGCCGCCGCGGCCTTGTTGCTGGCGTTGTTGTCGATCGCCGGTTACCAGTTCTGGATCCGCCAGCGCCGGCAGCGCCAGGCCGACACCCGGGTGCGTTACATGGCCCACCATGACGTGCTCAGCGGGGCGCTGAGCCGCGCCAGCTTCAACGAAGCGTTGCAGGCGGCGGCGTGGCGGCGCGCGGAAGGCGGGCCGGCCTTTTCGCTGCTGTGTATCGACCTCGACTATTTCAAGGACATCAACGATTCGCTTGGCCATGCCGCGGGTGACGAAGTGCTGCGCGTGGCCACGCAGCGCCTGAAGTTGTGCGTGCGCGACGGCGACCATGTGGCGCGCCTGGGTGGCGACGAGTTCGCGATCGTGTTGTTGGGCGTGGCCAGCGTGGCCGCCGTCACGCCGCTGGCCCAGCGCATCGTGGAAGCGCTGGCGCAGGCTTACGACGTGGCCGAGCAGCGCGTGTTCTGCGGCGCCAGTGTCGGCGTGGCGATACACGGCGTGGACGCCACCGAACCCGACGAGCTGCTGGGCAAGGCCGATCTGGCGCTGTACCGCGCCAAGGCGCAGGGCCGTGGCAGCTTCAGTTTCTACGACGTGGCGATGGACCAGCAGATGCAGGCCCGGCGCGCCCTGACGCGCGACCTGCGCGGAGCCATCGCGGCCGACCAGCTGTCGCTGCACTACCAGCCGAAGTACGGGCGCGACGGGTTCACGCTGGCCGGGTACGAGGCCCTGCTGCGCTGGCAGCATCCCGAGCGCGGCAACATTGCGCCGGCCGAGTTCATCCCGCTGGCCGAAGAGACCGGCGCGATCGACGCGATCGGCCTGTGGGTGCTGCGCCGCGCGTGCGCCGAGGCGGCACGCTGGCCGGCCCCGCTCACCGTGGCGGTCAACCTGTCGGCGCTGCAGTTCGCGGGCGACAACCTGGTCGACCTGGTGATACAGGCGCTCGACGACGCCCACCTGGCGCCGGAGCGGCTGGAGCTGGAGATCACCGAGTCGCTGCTGATGAACAACGCCGAGCAGGTGATGGGGGTGCTGCGCACCCTGTCGGCGCTCGGTGTGTCGATCGCCATGGACGACTTCGGCACCGGTTATTCGAGCCTGGCCTACCTGTGGCGGTTTCCGTTCGACAAGGTCAAGATCGATCGCGCGTTCACGCACAATCTGGGCCACGACGCCAAGGTCGGCGTGATCGTGCACTCGATCATCTCGCTGGCGCATTCGCTCAACATCCGCGTCAACGCCGAAGGCGTGGAGACCGCAAGCCAGATGGCCGCGCTGCAGGACCGCGGCTGCGACGAATTGCAGGGTTTCCTGCTCGGGCGCCCCGAGCCGGCGCAAGCCCTCACACACACCGGACGGGCGGACGCGGGCGGCTTCGTGGCCCGCCGCCAGGAGCCGCGCGAATCGCTGTTCACGGCGATGCGCATCGACCTGCCGGCGTCCCGTCCCGCGTCCAGGGCCTGAGCGCCGGGCCGGCGTGGCTGTGTCGCGGCGCGGCCGCTGGCCTGCGCACCGTCGCCCGGCCCGGCGTCACGTGATCGTGATTTCCACCACGGTGCGCCCCGGTGCGCTGTGCAACTGCAGCGTGACGCCGATGGCGCGCGCGCGCTCCTGCATCGATAACAGGCCTCTTTGCCCGGGCCGGGCCAGGTCGAACCCGCGCCCGTTGTCGATCACCTGCAGTCGAATACCCGGGCCGCGCGCGTCGAGCGGGCGCGCGCTCACGCACAAGGTGCTGGCATGCGCGTGCTGCAACACGTTGGAGAAGGCCTCGAACAGCATGAACTGAAGTTGCGCCATCGCGCTGGCGTCCAGGGATGCGACCGGTTCCAGCAGGTCCACCTCCCAAAGCAGCTGGATGTCGCAGGCCATGAAACGCGGCTCCAGGCGGTAGCGGATATTCGCCAGCAGCGCGTTGATGTCCCCGGGCGGCACATTCATGGCATCGATCGACAGCTTGAGCTGGTCGAGCGAATCGCGCAGCGTGCGCAACACCTCGCCGTCGCTGGCCTTGCCCGACTGCAACTGGCGGATGGCGGTGCTGATGTGCGAACCGACGCCGTCGTGCATGTCGCGCAGGATGCGGGCGCGTTCGCCCGCACGCTCCTGTTCGCGCGCCAGCTGCTCCACACGCTGGTAGCTCAGATGCAGCGCCTTTTCCTTCTGCAGCACCTGCGAGGCCATGCTGGCCATCAGCGCGCGCACCTGGCGGCTGGCCGAACGCAAGCGCATGATGACGACGTAGGCCAGCGCCAGCGCGAACACCACCGCGCTGTAGCGCAGCATGGTCGTGCCGCCGTAGGTCGGGCTGAGCCGGAACGCATAGATATCGCGCAACCCCACCAGCGTGTTCAACAGCATGGCCGCGGCCACGATCTTGTGCGCCACCGAGCCGCCGCGCACCGCCTTGTGGATGAACAGCGGCAGCAGAACCACGAAGGCAAGCGACAGCGTCGCGTACCACAGTGTCAATGCGAGCGGAAAACCGTACTCGAGCGCGCCGGCGGCGGCACCCGCGCTCGCGCCCAGCGGCACGGCGATCCAGCGACGCAGCCACCGGACGGCGCGCAACCTGCCCCAGCCGGCAATCTCGACGCAAAACAGGGCCATGGTGCCGATCGATACAGTCATCACCACGACCATCACGATGCCCCACCAGGGCCAGGCCATGGGTGGGTTCTCCAGCATCGCGTCGCCAGCCACGAGCGCCCAGGAAAGCTGGGCCAGACCCGCGAACAGGTACAGCCGGTCGCGCCGCGCCCGCCGGCGCCGGCCGGGCAGGGACGGATCGACCTGGGTCGCCCACAAGGCCAGCGCCACCACGCCGACCAGCAGGCTCAGCAGCGAGACGATCATCGACCCGGTATTGCGCCAGCGGAAGTCGCTCTCGTAGAGCGGCAGCACCTCGTCGTGTGGCCCGAGCACCAGCGGCGCGAGCCCGCCGCGGCGACCCACGTCGGCGCGGATCAACACGTGGAACACGTTCTGCGCACGCAGCAGCCCCGGTGCAATGTCGACGAAGCGGGGCGCCTTCGCATAGTCGGGGCCGTTGAAGTGCCGCAGGTCGCCATTGCGCTCCAGCAGCGCACCGTTGAGCCAGATTTCGTAGGCGTTGCCGAGCCTGGAGACGTACAGGCCGTAGGGGCCGGTCGGCAGCTCCTGCAGGGAGAACGGCAGGTCGAAGCTGGCCACGCCCGGCAGGCCCGTGTGCTGTCGGTCCCAGTGGTAGGGCAGGGCCACCGCCGCGTGGGTAGTCTGGCCCTGCACCGTCACGCTGGCCTGGGCCGCGCGCAGATCGAGCGTCAGTGCCTGGGCGCGCAGGGCCATGCATGCCAGCAGCACCATGCAGGCATGCCGCAACAGACGCCGCATGGCGCTGCAGACCTGCTGTGTGCCATGCGCACGGGCGCGCTGCGGTGCGGGGTCGGGGCCGCCCGGTTCAGCCATGCCCGGGCAGCAGTCCCATGCGGGTGGCCTCGAACACCGCCTCGCTCTTGGAGTTCACGGACAGCTTGGCGTACAGGTTCTTGATGCGTGTCTGCACCGTGTGCACGGTCACGCTTTGCAGGCGCGCGATCTCGGCATAGGAGAAACCCCGTGCGATCAGCGCCAGCACGTCCTGCTCACGTGGCGACAGCAGGCCGCGCTTCGCCGCCTCGTCCGGCAGCGCGTCCGGTGCGGCGATCGCGGGGCCCGGCGCCGCGGCGATGGCGTTCGCCGCCCGGCCGGCCTGGTCGGAGCGGTATTTGGACAACACCCGGCGCGCGATCATCGGCGATATCGGCGAGGCGCCGGAACGCATGTCGAGAATGGTCTGCGAGATGTCATCCGGACTCGAGTCCTTGTGGATGTAACCCAATGCGCCGGCTTCGATGCTGGCCAGCACATTGTCTTCATCGCCGAACATCGAGATCACCAGCGGTTCGCAGCGCGGGTGCAGCGAGATCGCGTGGCGGATCACCTCCAGGCCGCTGCCGTCGGGCAGCCCCAGGTCGACCAGCAGCACGTCGACCGCGTTGGCTTCATCGTCCAGCCACGCACGCGCCTCGGCCACGGTGCCCACCGCCGCGGCCAGTTCCAACTCGGCGCAGCGCGACACGCTTGCCGCGAAGAACTCGCGCATCTGCACATCGTCTTCTACCACCAGTACACGCCACACAATAGTTTCCTGAAACGACTTCGATCTGCGGCGAGCATAGCCGCAGGCCGGCGCGTGGGGTTGCGCGGCGCCATCCCATGTCCATGGGATGGCGCCATTACATGCGCCCGATAGCATCGATCACGCAGGCCCAAGGGGTGCAGCCCGAACGGGGTTGCACCACCTGCATCCCCATCAACTCAACGGATTCCCATGAAATTCACACTCAAACGACTCGCGCTGTCCATCGCCAGTGCCGGACTACTGACGATCTACGGTTGCGGAGGTGGTGGTGGTGGCACGGCGGCAGCGCCTGAAGCCGTGGTCGCCCAGAGCTTCTCGGGCAATGCGGCTGCCGGCCTGCCGCTGGTCGGCACCGTCACTGTCAAGGACGCCAATGGCGCGTCGCGCTCGACCCCGATTGGCGCCAATGGTGCCTATACGGTGGACGTGACCAGCATGACCGCGCCCTTTATGTTCCGGGCCGAAGGCAACGTGGGCGGGCGCAACTACATCCTGCATTCGGCCGCCAGCGCGGCCGATGTCAATGGCACCATCAACATCACGCCGCTGACGGACCTGATCGTGGCCAACATAGCCGGCCAGGTGGCAGAGACCTACTTCAATAGCGGCGACTTCAGCACCCTGACCAGGGCCGAACTCGACGCGGAAACGTCCAGCCTGCGCGCCAAGCTGCTGCCGATGCTGCAGGCCATGGGCGTGGACTCCAGCATCGACCTGCTGCGCACCGCCTTCACTCCCATGTCGAGCGCGCTGGACAAGGCGCTGGACGTCATCAGCGTGAGCGTGGACCCGCTCACCAACGCCGCCACCATCACCAACCTGGTGACGCAGCAGCAAATCGTCGACAGCCTCGCGACCAAGGCCGCCGCCGAAACCGCGGCCACGCCGTTGGACGGCGCGGGCATGACCACGGCGGCGGACGATATCACCCTGATCCGCAACGCGTTGAGCAGTTTTTCCGCCAAATTCGCCGCCGGCCTGCCTGCGCCGGGCGAATTGCTGCCGCTGCTGACCAGCACCGACCCGGTCACCGGCACCTACAACTTCCGCCTCCAGGACAAGACCGCGGCGCAATTCACCAATACCGTGGCGACCAATGGTGAACTGGTCGGCGCCAGCTTCACCGACGTGACGATCCGCAAGATCGACTACGTGATCACGTTGTCCAACTCCAGCCCGAGGGCGTTCGTCGAGTTCACCATCAAGGACCGCGACGGCGTTGCGCTGGACCGCGTGAAGAACATGCAGCTGGTCAAGGGCACCGATGGTGCCTGGCGCCTGCGCGGTGATGGCCGGGTGCTGGACACCTATGGCAATGCCCATACCGTCAAGAACGGCATCGACAACTGCGTGATGACCGGCCTCGAATTCGGTTTTCAGGACCTCAACAGCGGCAACAGCGCCAACGTCTCGTACATGATGGTGGCGGGCCCGGGCTTGCCGGCCAATGGGTTGAAGTACCAGCGTTCGGCCACGGGTGACCACTGGACGATCGCGAACACGGCAAACCAGAATGGCGGCAGGTACTACCGCATGGCGTCGAGCTGCAGTGGCGACGTCGTGGCCGGCGCGACCGATGCGCAGATCGCGGCGATTCCGGACGACGCGTTGTACACCATGACGGCATACGACACCGCTGGTGTGGTGGCCCAGTTCGGTGGCTTCGACATCCAGTACAAGGAGCGTATCGCACGCCGGCCGTTGACACTTGCCGAAGCGGCGGTCGCCAGCTTTCCAGGCGTGACCACGTCGACGCCTTTGGTCAGCTACAGCGGCGGCGACATGACGATTTCGGCCACCGGCCTCAATCCTGCCGTCAGCAGCTGGTTCTACCTCGGCCTGACCGACGCCGCTTTCGCGACCACCAATATCGACGCGGATACCATTCCAACGGCGGCCGGAACCAGTTCCACGCTGCTGACGCTGCCACTGGCGACGGGAACCTTGACACACCGGGAAATCCGCGTCGCGTCATACGATGCCTATTGGCGCACGCTGATGACCGTGTTGAACTACTGACCCGTGGCGAATTGACGCACCGGCGTCGGTTGAAATCAAAAAGCCCCGCCCGGCGGGGCTTTTTTTCGCCGCTGGGGGGTGTTACTCAACTGATGGCCCACCCAGCGCTGGAAAGCCCATACTGGCTGGTGCGGGTTTCGATGGTTTTGCGGGTGCCCGCTTAGCCTGAAAGCGGGTGTATCGCTTTAGGAACTGGTCGCTTCTTGCCGGTCTATGAAATCTTCAATTTGTCAGCCGGCAATGGAGTGATTGAATCGTTCGTATCCCGGGCCCGCGGGCTACCGCTGTGGGATGCATTGGGATGTGCCAGCCCAAATCACACCCAACAACGAGGTCAATCGGCGCACAGCTTGGTTGAAGGGCGAACTGGCAATGCAGACTCGTTGCGGGCGGGGTTGCGCCGGTGGTGTAGCAAAGACGCTCAAACTTTCGGGCGACCGGCGACGCCGGGTTGTGCGACTGCCAAACTTCGTGTCGCCGCATACAACGGTGGGATTTTGATACTGGCCAATGGCGTGATACTTGGGATCATGCGGTTGGATTGCTTGTCCCTGCCCGCCTGCGGGGCGTAGCGGCTTTTTCCTCCACCCGAAATATCTTTTCAAAATCGAGTTCCCCCGGTTCCGCGACCGGCGGTTGAATCCCTTGCTCTACGTGGTCCAGGTGATTGAGCATCAGTCGCTCAGCGCGGCGAACGTCGCCCGATTCGATGGCCGCAACAATGTCCGCGTGTTCATGGTCAGGACAGGCACTGCTCGCGAGGGCGTCGTACTGAGCAATTGCCAGACTTGTCAGAGCAACCAGACGGCGCAGGTTGTCGGTGAACAACCGGTTCTCGGTGATCTCGGCCAATCGCAAATGAAATTCACCTGTCAGACGTGCCAACGCGGCCCGATCCCCCGTGGCACGTGCCTGCTCCTCGTCATGAAGATGGCTGCGAAGTATGGCGATCGTCTGGCCGGCGTACTGCGCACTCAACTGCCCCGCGATGGCCCGCTCGAGCGCCCGGCGCACGGCGAACACATCACGCAAGTCGCGCGGTGTCGGACTGGCAACGAATGCGCCCCGATTCTGTCGCAACTCGATGATCAGTTCCTGACTCAGGCGCATCAGCACCTCACGAATGCGTGTTCGGCTGGCATGGAATGCCTGCGCCAGACGCTCTTCACTCAGCTTGGTCCCGGGCAGCAACCGGCGCTCGCTGATCGCAGAGTAGATGCGCTCGTAGATGTCCTGGTTAGTGAGGTTCGCGGTCACGGCTTGAAGGCTCGTATCTTCGCCATGATTATCCACCGAGGTAAAGCCGCTTCACGTGTTCGTTGGTCATCAGTTCCTTGGATGGCCCTTCCAGTGCGACATGCCCCGTCTCAAGCACGTAGGCGTAGGACGACAGGGCCAGCGCCATGCGGCTGTTCTGCTCGACCAGTACGATTGTGATGCCATCCTTGCGGTTTATTTCTATCAGGCTGCGGGCGATCAAACGGATCACTTGCGGGGCGATGCCCAGAGAGGGTTCGTCCAGCAACAGCAGCTTCGGTTTGGCCATCAGTGCACGCCCGATCGCCACCATTTGCTGCTCGCCGCCGGATAAACTCGAGCCCTGCTGCTGGAAGCGCTCCTTCAGACGCGGGAAACGCTCGCACACGTGCTCCAGGTCGACGGCTATACCGGCCGTGTCGTTGCGCGTATAGGCCCCCATGAGCAAGTTGTCCTTGATGCTCATGTACGGGAAGACATGGCGCCCTTCGGGTACCATGGCCACGCCCTGACGGACCAGCGCGTGGGTAGGCACCTGCTGCCGCGGCGAATTTGTTACCTGGCCGTTGAGCCGCACTTCGCCTTCGGCAACCTGGCGCAGTCCAGTGATCGCGCGCAAGGATGACGACTTGCCGGCGCCGTTGGCGCCGATGAGTGCAACTATCTGCCCGGTAGGTACGCGCAGGCCGACCTTTTCGAGCGCGCGGACCTCGCCGTAACGCACCGAGACGCCGATGAGTTCGAGATGCGGTACTTGGTTCATAACCCGAGTTCCTCGTCTTCCTGGCCCAGGTAAGCCTCGATCACCTTCGGGTCGTTGCGAATCTCTTCGGGCGTGCCCTCCGCGATCTTCTTGCCGAAATAGAGCACGTGGATGCGGTCGGAAATTGCCATCACGGCCTTCATGTCGTGCTCGACCAGCAGCACCGATACGCCGGACGCCGCCACTTTGCGCGTAATGGCGACCGCGCGGTTGGTTTCTTCCGGGTTCAAGCCGGCGTAAGGCTCATCCAGCAATAACACCTGCGGTCTGGCCGCCAGCCCCATCGCGATGCCAAGCAGCCGCAACAGGCCCTGCGGCAGGTGCCGCGCCGCGATGTCGGCCACCGAAGATAGCTCCATCAGCTCCAGTATGTCGCGCGCCGACGCGCCCAGGCGCGATTCGTCGCCACGGGCGCGCGGAAGGCCGAGCACCACTTCCATGTCGTTGGCCTCACGATGCAACTGGTGCGCCAGTGACACATGCTCCATCGCCGTGAGGTCCGGGAACGTCGTGGTTTCCTGGAACGTGCGCACAAGGCCGAGGCGCGCGATGCGGTGTGGCGGCATGCCGGTAATGTCCTGCCCATGCAGCAACACGCTCCCGCTGCTGGGTTTGAGGAAGCCCGCGAGCATCTTGAAGAAGGTGCTCTTGCCGGCGCCATTTGGTCCGATCACCGCGATCACCTGGCCGACCGGCGCGGCTAGCACCAGACTGACGTCCTCGTTGGCGGTCAGGCCGCCGAAGCGCTTGGTGATGGCACGTGCTTCAAGGATGGGTGTACTCATTTCGACCCCCTGCGCGCTGTGCGCGATCCCCCGAAATGGGAGCATTCGCCCTCGGGGTGGCCCCGCGTATTCATCAACGCGCCTCCTTCGCCGCGCGCAACGCCATCAGGCCATTGGGCAGCAACAGAATCACGGCGATCATCAGCACGCCATAGATCAGGGTCTGGAATTGCTGGAACTGGCTCAGCAATTCGAACAGGATGGTCAGCGCGAAAGCCCCGATCATCGCGCCGCTGACAAACTCAAGCCCGCCCAGGAAGCAGAACAGCATGTAGTAGATGCTGTGCTCGACCGTGAAACTCTGCGGGTACACGCTTTGCGTGAAGACCGCGAAGTAGCTGCCGCCCAGGCCACCCAACGCGCAGGCGATGGAAAAGGCGACCACGCGGTAGCGCCACACGTTAGTGCCAAAACTCTCGGCCAGGTCCTCGTTCAGCCGCATCGCGCGAAAGATGCGCCCCAGGCGCGAGTAGTGCACTCGCCAGGTGACCAGTAGTCCCAGGGCCAACAACGCCACGGCAAGGTAGTACATCGGCAGCGCGGAGTCGCTGTTGAAGGGCTGCGGTAAGCCCGTAATTCCCTTGGAGCCTTGCGTGAAGTCGCCTCCGTTGAGGAACGCCAGGCGGATCCCCTCGGTCACGCAGATCGTGAGCATCGCGAAGTAGATTCCGCGCAGCTTCAGGATGAAGCTGCCGATCACGGCGCCCACTGCCGCGGACACCAGCGCGGACAGGGGCAGCGCAATCCAGAAGCTCAGCCCATAGCGTGATAACAGGATCGCGGTCGCATAACCGCCGATCAGCGCGAAACCGGCCTGGCAGATATTGATGCGCCCGATCGTGAACGTCAGCCAGACCCCGAACGCCACCAAAGACAGGCCGGCGCAATTCATCAGCACCGACAACATGTAGCGTGAATGCCCAACCACCAAAGGAAGGACCAGCAGCAAGCCGAGCATGCCGAGCGCAATGGTGAGGTCGCGTTTCTTGAGCGGATTCATATTTGCTCCAGCTTCAGCCCCACGGCTTCCCGAACAACCCGTTCGGCTTGAATACCAGGAAAACAATCATCGCCACGAAGATCAGCAGGTATGTCACGCTGCCGGGCAACAGGTCGTAGCCGATCGCCTCGGCAAAGCCGAGCAACAGGCCGCCAACAATGGCCCCTTCGGTAACCCCGGCGCCGCCGATCATGATCATGATGAATGCCTTGGTGGAGATGTTGGTTCCAACACCCGCGTTGACGCCATATACCGTGACCAGGAGCCCGCCGGCCAATCCCGCGAGGCCGGCGCCGATGGCAAAACCGAGCGTAGTGGTTGCCTTCACATCGACGCCCTGCAATCGGGCGGCTTCCTTGTCCTGCGCTACCGCGCGCAGTGCGCGCCCGGGCCGCGTGTACTGTACGAACGCGAGCAGGCCGAGGATGGAAACCGTGGCCACCAAGGTGACCAGCAGATTGGGATAAGTCAGGATCGCGCCGCCCTCCGCCACGTCGCCAAAGACGAACGCACCGTCAACAACGGCCGGCACGCCACGCTGCTTCTCGCCGAATATCGTCAGCGCCAGGTTCTCAAGCAAGAGTGCCGTGCCAACCGCCATCAGCATCGAATTTTCTTCGCGCGTGGCCGTGGCGAGCACGGGCTGGAAGAAGAAGCGATTGAACGCCACGCCGATCAGCGCCAGCGCCAGCGCAGCGGCCGGCAACGCGATCCAGAATGGAAGTTCGTATTGGCCGTACAGGTAATAGACGACAAACGCGCCGAGCATGTACATCTGGCCGTGCGCGAAGTTGACGACGCGCATGATGCTGAACACCATCGTCAACCCCAATGCGATCAGGGCGTAGACGGTTCCCAGCACGATACTGTTGATCAAAACCTGAAACATCATTGCTCTCCGGTGGAATGAGACACCTTGGGTCCAGCCTAAGGTGTCCACTGCGGCCATGTCCGCGACACGACCGCGGCGGTGACTCAATTCTTGATGGTGCCGACAAACAGGGTCTTGAAGTCCTTGCCGTCGAACTCGCTGACCACCAGCGGGACACCCACCTGGCTGCGCCGGCCAAAGTCAGCCATGCCGGCGAACTCCAGTTTGGTTGCCCCACCCTTGACGAATGGATTTGTCATGGAGAAAGTGGCCATCTCCTTCTTGAAAACCTCGACGTCGTTCAATGCCGCGGGGTTCTTCTTCAGGACCGCGAGAACCAACTCGAGCGCGTAGACCTTGGTGCCGGCCTCGTCGTTCCATTCACCGACGCGTTTCTTGTACGCGGCGATGAATTCCTTCATGTAGTCGGACTGGATCTCTGGCGTCGAGGCGCCACCAACACTCATGAAGCCCTTCGCCTTTTCGCCCGCGACCTGGGCCAGGATCTTCGAGTCCTGCGCTGTCTCCGTGGAGATCGTGCCCTTGAAGCCCAGGTCGCGCGCGGCCTTGTTCAGCAGTGGCGCATCCGCCGGCGCGACGCCAGACAGAACGATCGCGTCGGGCTTGGTCTTGATCACCTTGGTCATGACCGGCATGAAGTCCTTGGTTCCAGGTTCGTAGCTGTCGCTCTCGGCCACAACCTTCAAGCCCAGCTTCTTGGCCGCCTCGACGCCCTCTATCTGCTGGTTCTTGGCGTCGGACTCGTTTCGCGCGAGGAAGGCGATCGACTTCACACCCTTCTTGGTCTTCAGGTAGTCGTACATGATCGGGCCGACCTGGTAACTGGCCACCATACCGAGCACCGAGGCGTTTGCCGGCGCCTTGTACAACTCCTTGGCGAAGGCGTAAGGGAAGTGCAGCGCCTTGGCGCGTTCCATCACCGGCTTGACGGCCAAGGCAGTTGTGTCGATGTTGGGACCGATGATGTACTTGATGCCGTCGCTGGTCAGTTTTTCGGCGTTGGTCACCGACACCTTCGGGTCGTTCTTGTCATCGAGCGCGACGACCTGAATCTTGTACTTCTTGCCGCCGATATCAACACCGCCCTTGGCGTTGTACATGTCGGCGGTGGTCTCGGCGCAATACTTGTTGACCAGCCCCCACGACGCGGCCTCGCCGGACATGACGCCGTTGACGCCAATCTTGAGAACTTCCTGCGCATAGGCTGCAGAGCCGAGCATGACCCAGGGCGCGACTGCCAGCGCCAATGCCAACCGGAAATGGGACGCTTGTTCGCTACTTTGCTTTCAAAATTGTTCATGACTTACCTTTCAAAAATATAGGTGTACGAGAGCCATACGCACTTGGTTTGTCGGTCTGGTCGAAATCGTGGGCAAGTGTCCAGAGGCGCCAATCGCAACTAAGTGCATGCATTTAATTGTTGCGATTGTTCACAATGTAACGTAGCATATTGCATACGTAATAGGTATTAACCCGTAGACAATCGAAATAGGAGGCAGCCGTGCGAATCAAGGTAATCAATCCCAACACCACACAGTCAATGACTGAACTTATTGGCGCTGCCGCGCGTGCAGTGGCTGGCCCGGGTGTGGTGATCGATGCGGTCAGCCCGGGCCATGGACCAGTGTCCATCGAATGCCACTACGATGAGGCCATGGCCTGCATCGGCCTGCTCGACGAAGTGCGCAAAGGTGAGGGCCAGGGTGTAGACGCCTACGTGATCGCCTGTTTTGGCGACCCTGGCCTCGATGCAGCGCGCGAAATCGCGCGGGGACCCGTGCTGGGCATCGCAGAAGCGGCCATGCGCGCGGCCAGTTTCCTCTCCACGGGCTTTTCCGTGGTGACGACGTTATCCCGCACCGTGGTAATCGCGGAGCACCTCGTGACCAAGTACGGCGTTGGTTCGCATTGCCGGGCGGTGCGCGCCTGCGAGATTGCAGTGCTCGAGTTGGAGAATCCGAATAGCGACGCCTACAGGAAGATCCTGGACGAATGCCGTCGCGCGCTGGCCGAGGACCGATGCGGTGCCATTGTTCTGGGCTGTGCGGGCATGGCGGACCTTTGTGACCGGCTGTCGGGGCAACTCGGTGTTCCGGTGATAGATGGTGTCGCCACCGCCGTCGTCATGGCCGAAACGCTGGTACGCGTAGGCTTATTTACAAGCAAGCATGGTGACTACGCCAATCCGATCCGAAAGCAATACAGCGGAATGCTTGCGCAGTTTGCGCCAGCCGCAAACTAGCCCGACTTTCTCAACTGGTCGTCGACACCGCGGGCTAGTGCTTGGTTTTTCTTGGCGTGGAGCCGTGGGTCCGCTCCTAATCCGGTCATCCTGTTCGAGGACTCATGGTTTCTTCGCAACCAAAAGGGCCTTGCGAAACCATGCGTACTCATTGGTACAGATGCTGAAAAATAGAAAATCATCCCAGGCGTCAAGAGTTCAGCCCGCCATATTGGGAAAATTCGCGGGTATATTGAAATGGACAAAGTCGTCGCCCAGCCAGTCGCCCGACCCGGTCCGCGGCGGATCGCGCCCCGACCCAGAGCAATTGCCATGACCGGTTGGGCCGGCGGGCGTTGGAGCTTGCCTTGCGCAACGGCCAGCGGCTACGATACGGGCACTCAAGTGTCCGGGGTCCAGCACGCATGCGCATCCAACTACTTTCCCTGATCGTCGCCACCAGCCTGCTGGTGGCCTGTGGCAGCCAGGTGCAGAACCCGGTTACCGGCCGCACAGAACGCACCTTACTGGATGAATCCGGTGAGATTGCGCTGGGTCGCAAGGAGCACCAGCAGGTGCTGCAGGAGTACCCGGTCTACGGTGACGCCAAGGTGCAGGCCTATGTCAACGCGCTCGGCCAGCGGCTGGCGAAACAGTCGCACCGCAGCCAGCTCGAATGGCACTTCACCGTGCTCGACAGCCCCGAGATCAACGCCTTCGCATTGCCCGGCGGTTATGTCTACATCACGCGCGGCATCATGGCGTACCTCGACAGCGAGGCCGACCTGGCCGGTGTGATCGGGCACGAGATCGGGCACGTGACGGCGCGCCACGGCGCGCAGCGCGCGACCCGGGAGCAGACCGCCGGCATCGGCGTGCTGGCCGCGACCGTGCTCGGTGCCGTGCTCGAAAGCCGCGGCGTTGGTGGTGCCGGGCGGGTCGCCAGCGACGTGTCCCAGGTGGCCGCGGCCGGGTATGTCGCCTCCTACGGGCGCGAGCAGGAGTTGCAGGCCGACAGCCTGGGCGCCGAGTACCTGGCGCGCACCCGTTACGACCCGGCGAACATGGTCGACGTGATCCGCGGGCTCAAGAGCCAGGAGAAGTTTGCCGCCGACCAGGCGCGTGCGCAGGGACGCGCGGCGCCGGCGCAGAACAGCTGGCTCGCCTCGCACCCCAGCAACGACCAGCGGTTGGAGGCCATCACCGCGCTGGCGGCCCGCTACAAGGGCCAGTACGAGGACGAGGGCCGCGCGCGTTACCTGCAGGTGATCGACGGCATGTTGTTCGGCGAGAGCCCGCAGCAGGGCCTGACGCGCGGGCGCAACTTCTACCATGAGACGCTCGGCCTGGCGCTGACGGCGCCGGCGCAGTGGACGATCCGCAACAGCGCCGACCAGTTGCTGCTGCTCAACGCGGCACGCGACGCCGCGCTGGTGGTGCACGTGGTGCCGCCGCGCATGGGCAGCAACCATGACGAGATCATCCGCAATGCCTTCAAGCCGCTGCAGGGGCGCACCGAGCGGCTGCTGATCAACGGCATGCAGGCGACCCATTTCACCGGTGTGCATGCGGGTGCGCAGGGCCAGCAGGAGCCGATCGAGGCAACGGTGGTGACCGGTCCGGGCGACAACCGGTTCCTGCTGGTGTGGAGTGCGCGCGACGGCGCCGCTCTGCAACGCGCGCGCGGCCAGCTGGAGCAGGCGCAGGGCTCGTTCCGTCCGCTCACCGCCGCCGACCGGGCCGACGCGCGGCCCTGGCAGCTGCGCACCGTGGCCTATCCGCGCGGTGGTTTCGCCGAGTTGGCCCGGGGCTCGGTGCTGGAGGCCCCCGAGCAGCAGCTGCGGCTGCTAAATGGTGTGTACGACGGCGGCGAACCGCGGCCGGGGCAGCCGGTCAAGGTCGTGCAGCGCAAATAGGGGACGGCATGGCGAAGTTCGATTTCGATCTGTTCGTGGTGGGTGGAGGCAGTGGCGGTGTGCGCGCCGCGCGCATGGCGGCACAACGCGGCGTGCGCGTGGCCCTGGCCGAGCGCGGCGGCACCGAGGGACTGGGCGGCACCTGCGTCAACGTGGGTTGTATTCCCAAGAAGCTGTACAGCTATGCGGCGCACTTCGCCGAGAGTTTCGAGGAGTCGCACGGTTTTGGCTGGGAGGGCGAGGCGCCCCGTCTGAACTGGCAGACCCTCAAGGCCAACCGCAGGCGCGAGATCAGCCGGCTCAACGGCGTCTACCTGAACCTGCTCGAGAAGGCCGGGGTGCGGGTCATGGCGGCGCACGCGCGCTTGCTCGGCGCCCACGAGGTGCAGGTCGAGGGGCAGACCTGGAGCGCCAGCAACATCCTTGTCGCCACCGGCGGCACGCCCCACGTGCCCGGCGTGCTGGGCGGCGAAATGGTGTGCACCTCGAATGCGATGTTCGACCTGGAGCAGTTCCCGCGGCGCCTGATGGTGGTCGGTGGTGGTTATATCGCCTGCGAGTTCGCCTCCATCTTCAACGGCCTGGGTTCCAAGGTGACGCAGTTGTACCGGGGGCATCCGGTGCTGCGCGGCTTCGACGACGACGTGCGCCACTTCATCGCGGCCGAGATGCAGAAGGCCGGGATCGACCTGCGCTTATGGGCCGACGTGGACCAGATCACGCGCACGCCGGACGGGCTCGAAGTCCAGCTCGCCGGTGATGGCGCGCAGGGTCAGCGCCTGACGGTCGACACCGTCCTGTACGCCACCGGGCGGGTGCCCAACGTGGCGGGACTGGGGCTGGCCGAGGTCGGGGTGGCGCAGGGACAGGACGGCGCGATCCTGGTGAACGACCGCTACGAGACGTCGGTGCCGTCCATCTACGCGCTCGGCGACGTGACCGCCCGGCTGCAGCTCACACCGGTGGCGCTGGGCGAGGCGATGGCGCTGGTGGACCAGTTGTTCGGGCCGCCCGCGAGCCGCGGTGCGCGCAGCATGAGTTACGAGTACGTCCCGACGACGGTTTTTACCCATCCGAACATTGGCACCGTCGGGTACACGGAAACCGAAGCACGCGCCAAGTTCGGCGCGGTCACGGTCTACCGCACGGAGTTCAAGCCCCTCAAACACACCCTGAGCGGCAGCAGCGAACGCACCCTGATGAAGCTGGTGGTGGAAGACCGCAGCGACCGCGTGGTGGGCCTGCACATGGTGGGCCCCGAGGCGGGCGAGATCGTGCAGGGATTCGCGGTTGCCATGAAGGCCGGCGCCACCAAGGCGATCTTCGACAGCACCATCGGCATCCACCCGACCGCCGCCGAGGAGTTCGTCACCATGCGCGACGCGGTACGGGGCGGTTAGGCGGTCCGCGGGCGCGACAGCAACTGCCTCAGAACGTGCCCGGGTAGGCCCCGCCATCGGCCAGGATGTTCTGGCCCGTGATGTACGCGGCGTGCTGGCTGCACAGAAAGGCGCAGATGGCGCCGAATTCCTGCGCAGTGCCGAAACGCCGCGCCGGAATGGCCTTGCTGCGTGCCTCCAGCAGGGTTTCCACGGGCTGGCCGGATTTCTGCGCCGCGCCGGCCATCGTCACGCGCAGGCGGTCGGTGTCGAAGGCGCCGGGCAGCAGGTTGTTGATGGTCACGTTGGAGCCGGCCACCTTGCTGCGCGCGACGCCCGCGACAAAACCGGTCAGGCCGCTGCGTGCGCCGTTGCTCAGGCCCAGCACATCGATCGGCGCCTTGACCGCACCCGAGGTGATGTTGACGATGCGCCCGAATCCGCGTTCGGCCATGCCGTCCACCGTGGCCTTGATCAGCGCGATCGGTGTCAGCATGTTCGCATCCAGCGCCTTGATCCAGTGCTCGCGTTCCCAGTCGCGAAAATCGCCCGGCGGCGGGCCGCCGGCGTTGGTCACGACGATGTCGAACTGCGTGCCCGGCCCGCCGCTGGCCGCGAACACGGCGGCGCGCCCCTGCTCGGTCGTGATGTCGGCCGCCACTGCCAGCACGTTGGCAGCCTGCGCGCCGGGCAAAGCGCGCAGCCCGTCGGCGGCGGCCTGCAACATCTGCGCGCCGCGCGCGACGATGAGCACATGCACGCCTTCGCGCACCAGCGCCTGCGCGCAGCCCAGGCCCAGGCCTTTGCTGGCGCCGCATACCAGCGCCCACCGGCCGGTGATACCGAGATCCATTGTCTGCTCCTGAAGTTGCGGGCCTGTCCAGCCGCGGCGCGGCGGGAACGGCCCGCGTTTGACTAATGCGGCAACGCCTTGAGCGCCGCGGCGACGAAGGCGCAATTGTCGAACTGCTTGCGCCTGAAGGTCCATCCCAGCCGAACGATAACAGCGTCGCGCGAGGGCACCATCGCCACCACCTGGCCCCAGTGGCCACTCATCGCCAGGGTGTCCACCGGCAGACCGTAGGCCTTGCATTCCCCTTCGTCGGGGTCGCCGATCCGCCAGCTGTGCGCTCCATAACCGCGCCCTTCTCCG
>JANMYG010000387.1:0-2351 GCA_031381865.1 Betaproteobacteria bacterium
CAAGCGGCCCTGCGCAAGTCCGCCTTCGATGTCGTGCTGGCTGTCGGCGGCGAGGACGCGATGCGGCAGTTCCGCGCCGGGGCATTCGACATGGTGATGCTCGATGTCGACATGCCCGATGTCAGTGGCTACGATGTCTGCGTGGCCATGCGCGCCGAGGCCGGCCGCCTGTTGCCGATCCTCATGGTGACCGGCATGGACGACGTCCGGTCGGTCGAACGCGCCTACCAGAGTGGCGCGACCGATTTCATCTCCAAGCCGATCAACTGGGCGCTGCTCGGCCACCGCGTCAAATACCTGCTGCGCGGGCACCGAGCCTTGCTGGAACTGGGGGCCGCGGAGGCCCGCAATGCCGCCATCCTGCAGGCGATCCCCGACCTGCTGTTCGAGATGGACCTGGACGGTCGCCACCTGCAATGCCACTCGCCGACTTCGGACAAGCTCGCGGTGCCGGTGGAGCGCCTGATCGGCAAGACGCTGGCCGAGGTCATGCCGCCGATGGCGGCGCAGATCTGCATGGAGGCCCTGAAGGAGGCCAACGCGACCGGTTATTCGTCCGGCCAGCAGTTCGAGCTGGAACTTCCGCACGGTGTGTTCTGGTTCGAACTCTCGGTGTCGCGCAAGGACCGCCGCGAAGGCGAGAAGCCGCATTTCATCGTGTTGTCGCGCGACATCACCGAGCGCAAGGACGCCGAGAAGAAGATCCTGCGGCTGGCCTTCTTCGACAGCCTGACGCGGCTTCCGAACCGGCAGTCCTTCCTGGAACGGGTCGACCGGGAAATCAAGCGTGCCTGGCACAGCGGGCACAAGGTCGGCGTGTTGTTCATGGACCTGGACGGGTTCAAGAGCATCAACGACACCATGGGCCACGCCGTCGGCGACCAGATCCTGCAGCGCGCGGCCAACCGGTTGCGCCGCGGTGTACGCCCGGCCGACCTGGTGTCGCGCCCGGCCGACCTGGAACTGCGCGGCGCCGAAGCCGGCTCCGAGGTCGAATTCGCGCGCCTGGGCGGTGACGAGTTCACCGCTCTGATCCTCGACCTCAAGGGGCCGGAGGGCGCGCTGGTGGTGGCGCGCCGGATCCTGGAGCTGATGCGCCGGCCCTATGCGCTGGACGGCCGCGACCTGCTGCTGACGGCCAGCATCGGCATCGCGCTGTATCCGGAAGACGGCGAAGACGCGGCCACGCTGCTCAAACACGCCGACACCGCGATGTACCACGCCAAGGACTCGGGGCGCGACAACTGCCAGTTCTACAGCGCCGAGCTGACCAAGCTGGCGATGCAGCGCATGGACATCGAGAGCGACCTGCGCTCGGCGCTGGAACGCGGGGAATTCAGCCTCGACTACCAGCCGCTGCTCGATGTGGCGTCCGGGCGCGTGCACGCGGTCGAGGCGTTGATCCGCTGGGCGCGGCCCGGTCATGGCATGGTCCCGCCGTTCGATTTCATCTCCGTGGCCGAGCGCAGCGGGCTGATCCTCGACATCGGCCAGTGGGTGTTGCGCCAAGCCTGCATGGACGCTTCACTGTGGCAGCGCACCGGGCGTCCGGTACGGGTGGCGGTGAACCTGTCGCCGCTGCAGTTCAAGGACCCACAGCTGGTGGCGATCGTGCAGGAGGCGCTTGCGAGCAGCGGCCTGGCGCCGGAACTGCTGGAACTCGAGGTCACCGAAAGCGCCGTGATGGCGGACACCGAGGTGACGATGGCCACCTTGAACGCTTTTCGCGACTGTGGCGTGCGCATCGCGCTGGACGATTTCGGCACCGGTTATTCGTCGCTGAGTTATCTCAAGCGCATGCCGCTGACCACGCTCAAGGTGGACCGCAGTTTCGTGACCGGACTGCCCGGGGACGGGGAGAACCATGCGATCGTGCGCGCCATCCTGGCCATGGCCAGCGGCCTGGGGCTGGCCGTGACCGCCGAGGGTGTGGAGACGCTGGAGCAGGCACAGTCGCTCACCGCGATGGCGTGCGACAGCCTGCAGGGTTTCTATTTCAGCCGGCCGGTCGCTGCCAAGAGCATTCCGGCCCTGCTGTCGCACCAGTGGCCGCTGGGTGGCGCACGTGGGGAGTCATCGGGCGGCGGCGGGGCCTGAACCGCCGGCCGGCCGCGACCGCCGCGGCGCGGGTGCCGACCCAGTTATCCGCCGATCACGACGTCGGCACGCAGCAGGATCGACTGCGGCAGCGTGAGCCCGATCGCCCGTGCCGTGTCCAGGTTCACGATCAGCTGGAAGCTGCGCGGCTCCTCGATCGGCATGTCGGCCGGGCGCTCCCCCTTGAGGATTCGCGCCGTGTAATGGCCGGCGCGGCGGAAGATGTCTTCGAAGTCGGGGCCGTACACCGCCAG
>JANMYG010000395.1:0-6548 GCA_031381865.1 Betaproteobacteria bacterium
TCGGCATCACTTTCGTCAGACAGCAGGGCCGCTACCGCGACTTGCGTGCCAGACGGACAAGACTGTAAGGCGTCTCCCACTTGCCCGGTAGTAAACCCAGTAGCGAATGCGATCAACGTGAAAGCGTCGGACGTTCGGCGAACTCGCCTCCTCCACTCTGGACCCGATGTCCGGCTGCTGCAAAAGCAAATCAAGAGTCGCCTGAAGTTCCTTACGCACTGCGCCCGGTGCAGCCGGGCGGTTTTCAGCCCACCAACGAACTACCCGTTCGATCTCTGCAGCCGCGCGTCGAGAAACATGAAGTTCGAGCGCCAACTTCACCCGTACCGGCGTAAACGAGCAAATAGCTCATCGCCAGAAATCGTCTCCCCGCGATCAGCTTCGGCAATCCCCGCCTCAAGCTCGGCTAACTCGTCTGGAGAAAGGCGTACCTCATCGTTGCGGTCCTGGCTGATGACGACGACACGCGTTCCATCAATGAACTCGGATTCGTCGAGAACGATATGGCCCGAGACAACAGTTCCAGTAGCGACGCGCATGCGCGAATCTTACTCCGAGTCGGCAGCGGTTCCAGTGATGCCGAACTCAATATCCAGAGGCCGGTTGGTGTCTCCGTAACATCGCGTTTGCCGCCCGAACATGGCAGCGACAAATGACCGAAAGCCCGCATGAAACATGGGTTCTGATGATTTTTCGCTTGCATTCGAAGGTCATAACAGTTCGAGAAAAACCAGCACGTCGACTGCCTGCCGAACATGGCGTGTGCATGTAGATTCCAGCACGTGGATGCAGCGCACGATATTCCAGGCAACGCGGCCGGGCAGGGCATTGGCGAGCGGTCGATTCCGCAGTGCATTGGTTCGCAGCGGCCGAACAACCACCAAGCTTGAAGGATCAGGTCGGTGGGGCGCTCGGCGCAGCGGCATAAAGGAGGAGAAAGTCCGCTCTAGGCGGACGACGGGGGACAGCCGCGGAGCCGAGCGCCCCGCCGGCCTGATCCCGCCACCCCACTGGCCCATGAACTGATCCGAGCCGCTGACGACCTGACCCAGGACTTTGGCGCAATACGCTGTCAGCCGCCGGCTTCGCACAACCACCGAAACAGGTAGTCGGCAAAACTGCGGCGCACCGTGAGTTCGTAACTGGTGCCGGCATGCAGGCACAACACCGTGGCGCCGGCCTTCGCGATATGGGTCTGGGCCAGCGCGCCGGTCGGGAAGACACGCGGATGCAAGTCGAGCGGGCATCCGCGCGCCAGCAGGTCGGCGGCACCCGGCCCCTGCACGGCCAGCGTGGTGTTGCCGTGGCCCACGTCGACGACCGCGCTGTGTTGCCCCTGCAGGGCCGTGCGCAGCGCGGCAGCGACGGCCTCGCCCTGCCCGGGTTGCAGCTTGAGCAGCCACTCGTCCGGCCCCAGCCACAACAACTGGCGTTGCGGGTCGATGCTGGCGCTGTTGGCGCGCAGCGGCAGGTGCATCGCGGTGCACTCCAGCACCGCCGCGACAAACTGCGGGCCTTTGGCATCGCCGCGCAGGTTCAACATGTCCAAAAACGGTACTTCGGCCAGCGTGCACTCGCGTCCATCCACCTGCAAGACGTGTTTGCCTTGTGCGAGGACGCCGGCCAGGGGACTGCTCAGAACGACTTCAGGCATGGAGGCGTTTTCCTTCCGGGTCATAAAAGACGGTGCTGCCCACGGTGGCCGCGACATGACGCCCGTCGGCCAGGGCGGCGTAGACCTGCTGACCCATGCGCTGGGTTCCGGAGCGCACCACCGCCATGGCGATCGACCGGTTCAGCGTGGGGCTGAAGTAGCTCGACGTCACGTGGCCGATCATGGGCACCGGCGGCGGACCGCTGGCCGGCGCTTCAGTCAGCTGCGTGCCTTCGGGCAGCACCAGTTGCGCGTCCTCGGTCAGCAGGCCGACGAGCTGCTTGCGGTCGGCGCGCGCCGTGTCGCTGCGCGTGAGCGAGCGCCGGCCCAGGAAGTCCTTGGTCTTGGACACCATGGCGCCCATGCCCAGGTCATAAGGCGTGATCGACCCGTCGGTATCCTGGCCGACGATGATGTAACCCTTCTCGGCCCGCAACACGTGCATCGCCTCGGTGCCATAAGGCGTGATGTCGAATTCGGTGCCGGCCGCCATCAGCGCCTTCCAGACGTGAGCGCCGGTATGCGACGGCACGTTGACCTCGAACGACATCTCGCCCGAGAAACTGATGCGCATGATGCGCGCGCGCACGCCGGCCACGGTGCCTTCGCGCCAGCTCATGAACGGGAACGCTTCGTTGCACAGGTCGACATCCTGGCAGACCTTCTGCACCACGGCGCGGCTGTTCGGGCCCACCACCGCGAAGGTCGACCAGTGGTCGGTCACGCTGCTCATGTAGACCTGCATGTCGGGCCACTCGGTCTGCACCCAGCGCTCCAGCCAGCCCAGCACACGCGCCGCGCCGCCGGTGGTGGTGGTCATCAGGAAATGGTTCTCGCCCAGGCGCGCGGTGACGCCGTCGTCGAACACCATGCCGTTTTCGTCCAGCATCAGGCCGTAGCGGCATTTGCCCACGTCGAGCTTGAGCCAGGGGTTGGTATAGACCCAGTTGAGCAGCCTGGCCGCGTCCGGTCCCTGGATGTCGATCTTGCCCAGCGTCGACGCGTCGAGCATGCCCGCGCTGTTGCGCACCGCCAGGCACTCGCGGTGCACGGCCTGGTGCAGGTCCTCGCCGGGCTTGGGAAAGTACCAGGGGCGCTTCCACTGGCCCACGTCCTCGAACGGCGCGCCCACCGCCACATGGCAGGCGTGGGCGCTGGTATGGCGCGCCGGGTCGAACAGGTCGCCGCGCTCCAGGCCGGCGAAGGTGCCAAAACTGACCGGCAGGTAGTTGGGGCGAAAGGTGGTGGTGCCGACCTGTTCGATCGGTTTGCCCATGGCACGCGCAGCCAGCGCCATGCCGTTGATATTGCCCAGCTTGCCCTGGTCGGTGCCGAAACCCAGCGCGGTGTAGCGCTTGATGTGTTCGATCGATTCGAAACCCTCCCGGATCGCGAGTTCGATGTCGCTCGCGGCCACGTCGTTCTGGTAGTCGACGAAGGCCTTGGCACGGCGCGACACCGGCTCGCCGGTCTCGGCGATCCAGAACGCGCTGATCGGCTCCGGCGCCGGTTCGACCACCTCGTAGCGCGTGGCCGTTGCCGCAAATCCGGCGCCCACCGCCGCCGCCGCGCCGGCCTGGCTGGCGTCGGCCAGGGCCTGCGCGAGCGACCAGACGGCGTTGCACGCGCCCACGCTGGCCTGCGCCGGCGGGGCCGCTCCCGGCACAAAACACACCTGGCCCGCGTCCCAATGCGCGCGTCCGCCCGAATGCGAAAACAGGTGGATGGCCGGGTTCCAGCCGCCGGCCATGCCGAGCGCGTCGCAGTCGAGCCGGCGTTGTTCACCGCTGGCCTGGCCACCCACGAGCTGGCGCACGTCGATGCCGCGCACGCCGACGCCGCCATGCGCCTGCAGCGGCGCGTACCCGCGCAGGACCGTGACCCCGCCGTCCTGCGCCAATTGCGCGCGGCTGCCCGGCAGCAGCGTGCCGGCGCGCACGTCCACCACCGTGACCTCGGCGCCGACGCGCCTGAGCACCAGCGCGTCGCCATAAGCACTGTCGTTGTTGGTCAGCAACACGACGCGCTGACCCACCCGCACACCGTAGAGTTCGGCGTAGTCCGCCATCGCCGAGGACAACATCACACCCGGCAGGTCGTTGTTGCCGAACACCATCGGGCGCTCGTGCGCGCCGGTGGCCAGCACCACCTGGGCCGCGCGCACGCGCCACAGCCGCTCGCGAAAACCCCGGCGCTCGCCCAGCGGCAGGTGGTCGGTCAGCGACTCGCGGATGGTCAGGAAGTTCTGGTCGTGGCAACCGAACACCACGCCCCGGCGGATGATGCGCACGTCGGGCATCGCGGCGAGGTCCTGCTCGGCCGCGCGGACCCATGACACGGCCGACTGGCCGTCGATGGTGCCGGTGATGCGATGCGCGCCCCCGCCCAGGTGTGCGCCCAGTTCGGCCAGGATCACGCGCGCGCCGCTGCGAGCGGCCGCCAGCGCCGCCGCCAGTCCGGCCACACCACCACCCGCGACCAGCACATCGCAATGGATGTTCTGGTGCACATAACGGTCGTTGTCTTCCTCCGTCGGCGCGGCCCCCAGCCCGCCGGCCTTGCGGATGAAGGTCTCGTACCACATCCAGGCCCTGGCCGGCCACATGAAGGTCTTGTAGTAGAAACCGGCCGGGAACAACGGCGTGAACCAGCGGTTGATGCTCAGCAGGTGTTTGCCCGGGCTGGGCCATGGGTTGACGCTGCTCGCGCGCAGCCCCTGGTAGAGCTCCACCTCGGGCATCTTGCCGTTCGGTATGGTCCAGGCGCCCTGCTCGAGCTGCACCAGCGCGGACGGTTCCTCGATGCCGCTGCTGACGATGGAGCGCGGCCGGTGGTATTTCCAGGACCGCGACAACACCGTCTCGCCGGCTGCCAGCACCGCCGACGCCAGCGTGTCACCGGCAAAACCGCTGTAGCTGCGGCCGTTGAATTCGAAGTCGAGCGCGCGTGACCGGTCGAGCCGGCTGCCGCCCGATGCGATACGCATGCCGGTCATGCCGATGGCCCCCCGGTCGGCGCACCATCCGGGTTTTCGCCCGGTTTGTAGAACCTGGAAAAGACGTAACTCACGGTATGGCGCTCGGCATTGAACCAGCGCCGGCAGCCCAGCGCGTGTTGCCACTGCTCGCGGTGCAGGCCCTTCGGATTCTTGCGCATGAAAAGGTAGTCGCCCCACTGTTCGTCGCTGAGTGCGTCGGTGTCGAGCGGGCGCGCGATGTGGGCTTCGCCGCCGCAGCTGAATTCGCTTTCGGCGCGTGGCCCGCACCAGGGGCAGGTGATCTGTAGCATGTTGTTGGGTCCCGCTCAGTGCGCCACGCCGGCCGCACCGTGTTCGTCGATCAGGTGGCCGGACGTGAACCGGTCCAGCGCAAAGGCGGCGTTGAGCGCGTGCGGCCGGTCCTGCGCCATGGTGTGCGCCATGACCCAGCCCGAACCGGGTGTGGCCTTGAAGCCGCCGGTGCCCCAGCCGCAGTTGAAATACAGGCCCTGGATATGGGTCTTGGAGATGATCGGGCAGGCGTCGGGCGCCACGTCGACGATGCCGCCCCACTGGCGGTTCATGCGCACGCGCCGGAATATCGGGAACAGCTCGCAGATCGCCTGCAGCGTGTGTTCGATCACCGGAAAACTGCCGCGCTGGCCATAACCGACGTAGCTGTCGATGCCTGCGCCGATCACCAGGTCGCCCTTGTCGGACTGGCTCACGTAGGCGTGGATGGCGTTGGACATCACAACCGTGTGCAGCACCGGCTTGAGCGGCTCCGACACCAGCGCCTGCAGCGGATGGCTCTCCAGCGGCAGCCGGATGCCGGCCATGTCGGCCAGCACCGTGCTGTGCCCGGCCGAGACGATGCCGATCTTCTTGCTGGCGATCGCGCCGCGGGTGGTGTCGATGCCGACCACCTGGCCGCCCTCGCGCCGGATGCCGACCACCTCGCAGTTCTGCAGTATGTCCACGCCCAGCGCGTCGGCGGCCCGCGCAAAGCCCCAGGCAATGGCGTCGTGGCGCGCCACACCGGCACGCGGCTGGAACGACGCACCCATCACCGGATAACGCAGCGAGGCCGAGGTGTTCATGATCGGCACCATCGCCTTGATCTGTTCGGGCGACAGCACCACGCCGTCCACGCCGTTGAGGCGGTTCGCATTGACGCGCCGGTGGATGTCGCGCATGTCCTGCAGCGAGTGGCCCACGTTCATCACGCCGCGCTGGCTGAACATGGTGTTGTAGTTCAACTCCTGCGACAGGCCCTCCCACAACTGCAGCGCCTTCTCGTACAGGTGCGTCGCGTCGTCCCACAGGTAATTCGAGCGCACGATGGTGGTGTTGCGCGCGGTGTTGCCGCCACCGAGCCAGCCGCGCTCGACCACGGCGATGTTGCGCATGCCATGCTCCTTGGCGAGGTAGTAGGCGGTGGCCAGGCCGTGCCCGCCGCCGCCCACGATGATCGCGTCGTAACTGCGTTTGGGCTCCGGGCTGCGCCACTGCTTCTGCCAGTTCTCGTGGTACGAGAGCGCATTGCGGGCGATCGAGAAAATGGAAAATCGGTTCACGTCAGATCCAGTTGCAAATCAGTTGTCGATTGCGCTTCCCGCCATGCGCGATCCACGAAACTCCAGACTGTTTCGTGGTCCGCTTTCGGCCCATTGCGGACATTGGGGACGTTGATCCTCGAGCGCCAACTACCTCTCGTTGGCGCGCCTCGCGCCAGGCGGCACCCGGCGGTGGCTCATACTGGGGCGGTCTCCGCTGAACGCGTCGACTGCCCTGCGGTACGCGCCCAGGGGTCGGGCCGCGGAACTCGCTGCGTTCGCTGCGCTCTCTACGCTCAGACAACCTCGGCCAGAATGACAACGAAGCGCGCTGCGCGCGCCGACCCGTGGGCTGCGTTCC
>JANMYG010000400.1:0-2024 GCA_031381865.1 Betaproteobacteria bacterium
GCTGCGCGCGCGCTGGACAGGCAAGCTGATCGTCAAGGGCGTGCTGGATCCCGATGACGCGCAGCGCATCCAGGCGCTCGGCGTCGACGCCATCTACGTATCCAACCACGGTGGGCGCCAACTCGACAGCGCGCCGTCCGCCATCAGTGCGCTGCTGCGCATCCGCCAGCGGCTGGGGCCAGCGTATCCGCTGGTGTTCGACAGCGGCGTGCGCAGCGGGGAGGACATCGTCAAGGCGCTGGCCTGTGGCGCCAACCTGGTGATGCTGGGTCGCCCCATGCTGTACGCCCTGGGGGCGGACGGCGCGCGCGGCCTGCACAGCCTGGTCCACGCACTGGAGGAAGAAATCCGCGGGACGCTGGCCCAACTCGGGCTGCGCGACATCCGCGATGTCGGGCCCGGCCAGCTGGCGCATCCCGACGCACCGCTTGCATGAAAACCAACCCGCACGAGGAGACGAACCGATGAGCGACAAACGCAAACTGCGTGGCGGCAACCTGCTGGCGCGCGCCCTGCTGGAAAAGGGCGTGGAGCATGTGTTCACGCTCTCCGGTGGATTCTGCAACCCGGCGCTGGAGGGCTTCATGGAATGCGGCATGCGGGTCATCAACTGCCCGCACGAACAGGTCGCGGGTCATCTGGCCGATGCCCACACCCGCATCACGCGCAAGCCGGCGGTGTGCCTGGTCGGGCCCGAGGGTTTTGCCAACGCCGTGCCGGCCATGATGGAGGCCTGGGGCGAGCGCTCGCCGGTGATCTTCGTCACCGGCTCGAGCACCCTCAAACGCAAGGGCTCCGGCGGTTTCAAGGAGATCGACGACGTGGCGATTGCCGCGCCCTTGACCAAACACAGCGTGGGCATCACCGATGGCACCCGCATCAGCGAGTGCGTCGACCGCGCGTGGAAGATCGCCACCAGCGGTTACCCCGGCCCGGTGCACATCAGCCTGCCGGTGGACATCATGTTCTCGTCCTTCGACGAGGACGCCGGCCGCGAGGAGCGTCCGTATGTTCGCACTGCCACCACCCCGCCACGCGCCTGGCCCGACCCGGCCGCACTGGAACCCGTGCTGGCGCTGATGGCGGCGGCAAAGCGGCCAATCATCATCGGTGGCCACGGCGTCTGGTGGTCGGGCAACGAACACAAGCTGGAAATGACAGCGAAGGCCTTGAACATCCCCGTGTTCAACATTCCCTACCACCAGAAACTGCTGGGCGAGGACAACGAGGCCTACATGGGCCTGGCCGACATCCACCAGTACCAGCCTTCGCGCCAGGCGCTCGAAGCCTGTGACGTCGTCGTCATGGTCGGCGGGAGGCTCGACAACCAGATGAACTTCGGCAACGCGCCGCTGTTCCCCGACTCGCTGCAGCTGGTGTGCGTGAACGGCTCCTTCGAGGAGCTCGAGATGAACCGCTCGGCCGACCAGGTGCTGCTGAGCGATCCCGGGGCCTTTTTCGATGCGCTGGCGGCCCTGAAGGCGCGCGGCGCCTGGACGCTGGACCGCGGCTGGTTCAACACCAACCGGGCGTGGCGCGGCGAATGGGTGGCAATGACCCTGGCCGATCTGGCGCGTGACACCGATGCGGCTGCCGCCGATGGCAGCAAGATGCACCCGCTGCAACTGTCGCTGGACGTGCAGGCGGCGATGGGCGAGCAGGACTGGCTGGTGTTCGACGGCGGCAACACGCACTTCTGGTCGGAGATCGCGGTCAATCTGGCCGGTTGGGGCGGGCAAAAACTCGCCGGCATCCTGCACCCGGGCACCTTCAGCATGCTCGGCGTTGGCGTGCCGATGGCCCTGGCCGCCAAGAACACACACCCGGACGCGACGGTGGTGCTGATCAGCGGCGACGGCGCTTTCCTGTCGGGGGGGCTGTCGATCGAGGCGGCGTTCCAGGAGAACCTGCCGATCGTCGTGGTAATCGACAACAACGGCGGGCTGGACTGCATCTCGCAGCAGCAGGAACGGCTGTTCGCCAACGGCAAGCATTTCGCGACCGACTTCCGCGACATCCCGTTT
>JANMYG010000429.1:0-1676 GCA_031381865.1 Betaproteobacteria bacterium
CGCCGAGAACGGATGCATGCGCGTGATCCCGGGCTCGCACCACCAGCCGCACCTGCCCCAGCGCGACACCTTTGCGGACAACAACGTGTTGTCGCGCGGCCAGGAGATCGCGGTTGCGGTGGACGAGGCCCAGGCCGTGGACCTGGTGCTGGAACCGGGCCAGATGTCGCTGCACCACCTGTGGATCGTGCACGGTTCCAACCCCAACCTCTCGAGCATCCCGCGCATCGGCATCGCCATCCGGTATGTGTCGACCCGGGTACGGCAGTCGGGTGTGCAAAAGCCGCTTGCAATGCTGGTGCGCGGGCAGGACGAGTTCCACCATTTCAGGCTCACGGACCGGCCGGTGGGCAACGAAGGCATGGCAGGGGAAGGTCGGCACGCGGAGCTGTTGCAGCGGGTGCATCTGGCGCTGGCGGGGGCGCGCCGTCCCGAGGGTTGTCGCACCATTTAGCCGGCAGCCGCCGATTGCCGATCGACCTCGAGCTACCAGGGAATATCGATCCGATTGCGCCAATAACTTGGACGCCGATGCGTGTTGGCAAAGGCCACCACGACGATTTCAGTCTCCAGCACCGCATAGATGACAGCGTAGGGGAACGACTTCAACTTGCACTGACGCAAGTGTGTGCCCAGCGGATGCCAGCCATTGGGAAACCTTTCAATCAACCCCAGGGTCTGGACAAATTCTTCAAGCAGCCGGCTGCCGAGAGATGGATTGATTGCGGTGTAGTACGCAATTGCCTCCGTCAACTCTCCGTCAACCGGAACCAATCGCCTTGTGGTCATGCAGGCCGAACTTGCGCCAGCAATTCTTGCATTGGCAGCGCGGCCAGCTCGCCCCGTTTCAGCGATGCCAGACGGTCTTCAGCTTCAGCTTGCCACGCAGCCTGCAGGGCCAAGTCGGGCTCGTCCAGGGAATCAATCAGTTGCTCAATGAGAACCAAACGTTCGTCAGCCCGAAGGCGACGGGCGGACTCCAGAATATCGGCGCTTGACATGGATAACTCCTGACGTTTGTGGCAGTCTATCAATTCTGCCCGTTCTGCATCAAGCCGCCACCCGGGTAGATCATCAATGGGCCCGTCCGACCCGTTACGGACTACCATCGGGTCGGCCAGCCCAGAGCGGCTTTGGCTTGGACTGTCGTCGGCATTTCGACCGGTCGCGCAAAGGGAGCACGACAATGATCGTTGAACCCAGGTACAGGATTCCGTTTGAGGTCACGCTCGCGTTTCGTGCCGGTCCGGCTCGTTCCCGACGCAGGTTGGTCCTCGGCGCCGTGGCGGCACTCGTCGGCGCACCGATGGCGCATGCGCAGCCACAGCGCAAGCCGACGCGACTCGGTTTGCTGTCGTATTACTGCCGGTCGGAGCCAGAGGCATTGCAGGGTATGCAGCCGTTCCTGACCGGGATGCGTGAGCGCGGCTACGTGCTGGGCGAGCATTTTTCCTCGACATTCGCGTCTCCGGCGGCGACGCCCGGCGCATGCCGGCACTTGCGGATGAACTGATTGCACTCAGGCCCGATGTGCTGCTCGGGATCGAGACACCTGTAGTGGTAGTGGCCGCCAAGACCAGCACGCTTCCGATCGTTCTTTACGGCTCGGTCGATCCGGTGGCAGCGGGTCTGGTCAAGAGCCTCGCCCGGCCGGGGACGGGTGATGCGGCATGACA
>JANMYG010000439.1:0-3807 GCA_031381865.1 Betaproteobacteria bacterium
GACCAATTTCCATGCCTACAGCGAGTTCTATGGCATGGCATGGCTGAGCAAGCCGATCATGGCGTACCTGCGCCGCTTTCACAACCGCTGCCACTACACCATGGTGCCGACCGAGGTCCTGCGCCTGCAGCTCGGCGCGGCCGGCTTCAGGCACTTGTCGACGGTGGCGCGCGGTGTCGACACCGCGCTGTTCTCGCCGGCCAAACGCGACCCTGAACTGCGCCGCAGCTGGGGTGTGGACGACAACAACGTCGTGGTGCTGCATGTCGGTCGCCTGGCACCGGAGAAGAACCTGGCCCTGGTGCTGCAGGCATTCTCCCGGCTGCAGTCGACGCTGCCGCACGCGCGCCTGGTGGTGGTGGGTGACGGCCCGTCCCGGGCCGACATGCAGGCCCGGTGCCCGCAAGCGGTGTTTGCCGGATTTCGCGCTGGCGAGGCGTTGGCGGCCCACTATGCATCGAGCGACATGTTCCTGTTTCCCAGCCTCACCGAGACCTATGGCAACGTCACGCCCGAGGCGATGGCCAGTGGCCTGCCGGTGGTGGCATTCGACGACGCCGCCGCCGGGCAGCTGATCAGCCACCGGGCCAATGGCCTGCTGGCACCCCGAGCCGACGCGGGTACCTTTGTACAACTTGCGACCGAGCTTGCCGGCGACGCGGCGCAGCGCAGAAGCCTGGGCCAGTGCGCCAGGACGCGCGCGCTCGAGCTGGGCTGGGACAACATCATCCGCAATCTCGAGCGCATCTACGGCGAGGCCGTGGCGCAGGTTGAGGGGTGCGTCGGCACCCTCGTGGGCACTCACGGCTGACTGTCACCAGGCTTCGCACGCGGACGGCATTACCGCCTTGTTTTGATCTCGTTGACGCAGCCCAGCGGACTACAGGCTCCTTGCAGCAGTCAGCCGCCCACATCGCGACGCCTTGACAGCAAGGTCAACACGCAGTGCAGAGCCTGGTTCGCGCGCTGACCATCGATGCCGCTGATCAACTGGAACGGTATTCCATAGGCAAGCAAAGCCGCGCGCAGGGCGGCATCCACCAGCGCGCGAACATGCGGGCCATCGCGCTGCATTCCATCGGGCTGCCAGGCAAGGTACAGGTCGGTCAATAACGTCAGGTCGAACCGGGCCTGGTCTGCTGCGGCCCAGGGGTACAGAGATGTATCGCCAAAGAGGACGTCGCTGTACACGGCGGTCATCAACGCAGTGGTGTCGCTGATGCACACCTCGGCATCGGCGCACGCCGCGGCGCGTTGCGACTGCTCCATGGCGATGGCCCGTTGTTCGTCCTGGCGCGGTGTGCGCTGGTGTGCATCACACCATTCGCGCAGCACTTCCGGCGTCCAGCAGGCGTTGAGGCCAGCCCTGGTCAACTCGTTGGTCAAAACACGGGCGAGTGTGGTTTTTCCGGAGCTTTCCGCACCCACAATGGCAACATGCAGCACCATACTTTGTGTTATCGGCGTGCGATCTGCAAGTGGATCTCGTCAAGGCGGACCAACCCCAGTCCGGTGCCGGCCATTTCTTCAACCATCGCCAGACCTTCCTTCAGGGCGCGGATTTCGGCAGCCAGGCGATGGTCGGCAGCAACGTCCTGGCCGTTGCTGCGCTTGAAGCCGCCAATCTGCGACTTGAGCTGGGCCAAATTGGGAACACCGCCCCGGCCAAAGCACAGCTGCGCGTGCAGAACGAGCAAGAGGCCAATCAGCGCCAGCGGGATTGGTCGGTTGCCCATCTTGGCGACACTTTAACGCAGGTTGTAGAACGCTGCGGAGCCCGGGTAGACAGCCACGCCACCGAAGTCCACCTCGATCTGCGGCAACTGGTTGAACATGGCAATGCGGTGCGATCAATCGACCGACCAGCGGCCCGCAACACCTGGGCGGACGCAGGCTGCAGGCAACCTGCACTTGTATTGACGTGCACTTGTATTGACGTTGCGCATGGCAGCTTTCCTGTTCATCATCCCTAATCCGGGAACAACCAGCACATTCGAAATCGACAAATTGAAGTCCAAGGCCCCCGAACCCCGCCCGCGTGAAATCGAGCTCAAGCTCGCGCTGCCAACTTCCGATCCGGCGGGCCTGGCCAAACGCCTGGCACGCTCGGCGTTGCTGTCCCGCCGCAAGCCGACCCAACTGCATTTGCACAATGTGTACTACGACACGCCGGAGCAAACCCTGCGCGCCCAGCGTGTCGCCCTGCGTGTGCGTCGCGTCGGTAGCCCGGACAACCCACGGTGGTTGCAGACCCTCAAGATCGGCGGCGCTGCCGACTCGGCACTGAGCCAGCGCGGCGAGTGGGAAACGCCGGTGGCGAGCGCCGCGCTCGAACCGACCGCGCTCGAAGCCACACCGTGGTCGGGTATCGATCGACATGGAAAGGTGCTGCAGGCGTTGCAGCCCTGTTTTGCGACAACGTTTGACCGGACCGTCTGGTTGGTGCGCCGACGCGATGGCAGCGTTGTCGAGGTCGCATGGGACCAGGGTCATGTCGCCGCGGGCGAACGGACCAGCCCGATTTGCGAGCTCGAACTCGAGTTGCTGGCGGGCCGGCCCCAGGCGCTGTTCGATGTGGCGCAGCAGGTCGCGCGCACGGTCGCCGTGCTGCCGCTGGCCATGAGCAAGGCCGAGCGCGGTTATGCCCTGGACCAGGACCGCGTGGACGCGTGCGTGCGTGCCCAGCCGCCGGCCCTCACGGCCGACCTGTCACCGCCGCTGGCTGTCCAATACGTGTTGCGTGAGATGTTCCACCAGTTCACCGCCAACCTGAACGCCCTGCAAAGTTCGGATGACCCCGAGGTGGTGCACCAGGCGCGGGTGGGCTGGCGGCGCTTCGCCAGTGCCAGACGGCTCTTCAGGCCAGTGCTGCCGACCGACAACCAGCCGTCCTGGGAAACACTGCAGCCGCTGTTGCGCTTCTTGGGCGACTTGCGCGATCTCGATGTCGCGCGAATCGAAACACTGCCTGCCCTGGCCGAAGCCTACGCGGCTGGCGACGACCAGCGCGCCATGTCGTGGCGGGCGTGCACCCAGAGCTTGGACCAAGCTGCCACCATTCACCGCAAGTCAGTGCGCTACGCGCTGGCAGAACCGGCCGTCGGCGCCGTATTGCTGGCCACCACGCAGTGGCTCGTAGACCTGCCATCGCTGTCCGCCCCAGGCACCGAGGCACAGCCGGCAACGCGATCCCTGGTGCGCTGGGCCAGGCGGCGGGTCGATCGCCAGCACGCGCGGCTGCAGGCAGCGCTGCGCGACGACCTCGGCCCCGAGGGCCAACACCGTGTTCGCATCCTCGCCAAACGCATGCGGTACGCCATCGAGGCGCTGCGCCCGCTGCTGCCCAGGCGGCGCACGCGGCAGCGCTACAAAGAGGCCATGGGTCTGCAATCCGGCATCGGGGCCACACGCGACCTGACACAGGCTGCCACGCTCGCCACCCGGCTGGAGGCGGACCGCGGCATTGCGGAATTCCTGCGTGGCGTCGCGGCAGGTCAGGGGCGGGGTGACGCAGCGCCCGGTCCGCGAAAATGACATCGCCTGAAATCGGACACACCTGTTACGGCGCACTACCCCGGAATCGGCAGGCGCCGATTACGCATGTAGCCGTCTCACGTGTCACCGCCAGAGACGGTGCCTCTTCGGCCCGTCCAGGCCTGTGCATACAGGCCTGGAGCCGCGGGCCTCAGCCCCTCAAGGGGGCAACAACAGCGCCCCGGCAAAGCCGGTTGCGCGGTGTTGCCCGAATGGTCCGCGCGTGTCATCCGTCGCGGAAGGCGCCCAGCGCCATGCGACACTGGCATGACA
>JANMYG010000440.1:0-6371 GCA_031381865.1 Betaproteobacteria bacterium
TGTCATGCCAGTGTCGCATGGCGCTGGGCGCCTTCCGCGACGGATGACACGCGCGGACCATTCGGGCAACACCGCGCAACCGGCTTTGCCGGGGCGCTGGTGCGCCTTGCAGGCCGCATGGCCGCGAGACGCGACCATTCCTCGGCCCGTCCAAGCCGACGCAGGTCGGCTTGGAGCCGCGCGCCTCGGCCCCGTTGAGGGGGGGACGGCTACATGCAGTGAGCCGTAACAGGGGTGTTTCATTTCAGCCCTCCCCTAGCACGGCTGGCGCGTTGGCGCCGATGCTGGCGCGCAGCCGTTCGCGCCGCTGGCGGGCCTGGATCGCGTCCAGTACCCGGTCCGGTGTTGCGGGCAGTTCGGTCAGGCGGACACCGATGGCGTCGAAGATCGCATTGGTGAGCGCCGGCGGGAAGCCGTGCAAGGCGCCTTCGCTCGCCTCCTTGGCGCCGAAGGGTCCGAGTGGGTCGTGGCTCTCGATCAGCTTGACGTGGATCGGCGGCGACTCGACGATGGTCGGTATCCGGTAGTCGAGCAGGTTGGGCCGCATCGGCAGCCCCGCGTGGTATTGCGTCTCTTCCGACAGCGCCTGCCCCATGCCCATCCATACGGCGCCCTGCACCTGCCCTTCCACCGCCAGCGGGTTGATCGCGAATCCGCAGTCGTGCGCCACCCAGACGTCGACCACGCGCACGGCGCCGGTTTGTTCGTCCACGGCCACCTCCACCACCTGCGCCGCGTACGAGAACCCGGCCGTCGCGCCAACCGCCGCGCCGCGGAACTTGCCACCCTGGTTTTCGGGTGGTGTTGACCACACGCCCTTGACCGTCAGGGTGCCGGTATCGGCCAACGCCGCGTTGACGACCGCGGCGAAATCCAGTCCCCTGGCCTGGCTACCGGCCACGCCACAGCGTTCACCGAGCCACTCGACCTGTTCCACGCCCACCTGTAGCCGCACCGCGGCGGCGGCCACAAGCAGGCGCAGCAACTCCTGCGCCGCACGCAGCGCCGCATTGCCGACCATGAACGAGACGCGCGACGAATACGAGCCGTTGTCCTTCGGTGTCAGTGCGCTGTCGGTCGCGATCACCCGGATGCGCGCCATCGGCAGCATCAGCACCTCGGCCACGATCTGCGCCAGCAGGGTCGAAGACCCCTGCCCGATATCCGAGGCGCCGGTGAGTACCGTCACGCTGGCGTCGAAGTCGAGTTTGAGGTTGATCACCGCGTGCGGCTCGCCGCTCCAGTGCACCGGTTTGGCCGACCCCGACACGTAGTGCGAACAAGCCAGGCCGAGGCCATGCCCGCGTGGCAGCTTGCCATGGCGCTGCTGCCAGCGCGAGGCCTGCTCGACCCAGTCCAGCGCGTCCGGCAGGCCGCAGGAATTCACCAGCAGGTCATTGGCGGTGCGGTAGGGTGGCACAACCAGGTTCGCACTGCGTACGGCGAACGGGTCCAGGCCAAGTTCGATCGCCATCTGGTCGAGCAGGGACTCGAAAGCATGGCGCGCGTCGACCGCGCCGTGCCCGCGCATGGCGCCGCAGGGTGGCGTATTGGTGTAGACGCGGTGCCCACGGTACTTGACCGCCGCCAATCGGTACAAGGCATGCAGCAACGCGCCGGCATAAAGAATCGTGACCAGCCCGTAACCGCCGTAGGCGCCGCCACGCTGCGTGACCTCGCAGTCGACCGCGCAGATTTCGCCGTTGCGTCGCATGCCCAGCCGCAGCCGGATGTCGGTCTCGGGCCGGCCGCGGTGGGTCAGGAAACCGTCCTCGCGCGACAACTGGGTTTTCACAGTGCCGCCGGCGGCACGCGCCAGCGCTGCGGTCACCAGCTCGAAGTTCAGCGGCTCGACGCGGTGGCCAAAGCCGCCGCCTACAAAGGGTTTGACGACCCGGATCTGCGCGCTGTCCATGCCCAGGCACTGCGCCAGCGTGAGATGCAGGTAATACGGCACCTGCGTCACCGAATGCGTGGTCAGGCGGCCCGACTCGGGCTCGTAGGTCGCCACCGCCGCGTTGAGTTCGATCTGGCCGTGGGCAATCTCCGCGTAATGGAAGGTCTGTTCACGTACCAGATCGGCGGCGGCAAAGCCGCCCTCCACATCACCGAACAGCTGATCGACCTCGCGCTCGATGTTGCCAGGCTTGTTTTCATGCAATGCCACCGCGTCGGCCGCACGCGCGTCGGCGGCGCTGAAGCAGGCCGGCAGCGGCGCGATATCGAACACGATGGCGGCCAGCGCGGCGTCGGCCGTGGCGTCGTCCACAGCCGCCACGGCGGCCAGTGGTTCGCCCCGATAACGCACCTTGTCACGCGCCAGCGGCCATTCGTTTTGCGCGATCGGAATCACCCCGTAGGGCGCGGCGAAATCGCCACCGGTGATCACCGCCCGCACGCCGGGCATGGCGCGCGCCCGGCTGGTGTCGATCGACCGGATGCTGCCGTGCGCCACCGGGCTGCGCAGGATGCGTCCGACCAGCGCAGCGCCAAACGGCAGGTCGGCGGTGTAACGCGCGCGCGCCGTGACCTTCTCGATCCCATCGATCAGCGGCGTGCGCTGGCCGACCGATCGTGCCGGCACCGCCGCGTCGCGCTGGCTGCCGGCACAGGCACAGGCCGAGGAAGCTCCGGCGCAGGCCGCCTGCACCGATTCGATGATCTTCACGTAGCCGGTGCAGCGGCACAGGTTGCCCGACAACGCGTCGCGGATCTCGCTTTCGCCCGGACTCGGGTTGCGCCGCAGCAGCGCCTGCGCGGCCATCAGCATTCCGGGTGTGCAAAAGCCGCACTGGGTGCCGAGCTTTTCGTGAAATGCCTGTTGCAGGCGGCTGATCCGGCCATCCGTGGCAAGGCTCTCGACCGTCTCGATGGTCCGGCCCGCGCAACTCGCGGCCAGCGTGATGCACGAGATTCGCGGCTGGCCGTCGATCAGCACCGTACAGGCACCGCACTCGCCGCCGTCGCAGCCCTGCTTGGTACCCGTGAGGCCCACCGTCTCGCGCAGGTAGTCGAGCAGCAGGCTGTTGTCGGCCACCGCGTCTTCACGTGCGCGGCCGTTGACCGTCATTTTCAGCAGGCGTTTGCTCATGGCGCGGTCCACCCCAAGATATCGTCCCGGCGCAAGCCGCGATTTATGGATCGCGCGGCGCTGCGCGCAATGGCCTGCCGGACGGGCTTCATTTCAGTGTTCCCTGGGCCGCAGGTCGCGCACGCGCACTGCCTTGCCTTGCGAGCGCACGATGGTGCCGGGCGCCTTGACACACACTTCGACACTGATGCCGATCAGCGACTTGATGTGGTGCGCCACGTCATGCCCGATCGCCCGGAAGGCCTGCTCCGCGACGCCCGGCAAGGTCTCGACCTCGACACTGACGGCGTCCAGCGTGCCCTGGCGCTGCACGACGATCTGGTAATGCGGCGCGATCGACGGGCGCCCGACCAGCACCGCCTCGATCTGCGACGGGTAGACATTGACCCCGCGGATGATCAGCATGTCGTCGTTGCGCCCGGTGATGCGCAGGATGCGCACATGGGTGCGGCCACAGTCGCAGCGCGCGCTGTCGAGCCGGGTGATATCGCGCGTGCGATAACGCAGCATCGGCAATGCCTGCTTGGTCAGCGTGGTGATGACGAGTTCGCCCGCCTCCCCTTCGGGCAGGACGCGCCCGGTTTCGGGGTCGATCACCTCGAACAGGAAATGGTCCTCCCAGCCGTGCAGGCCGGCCTGGCATTCACACTCGCACGCGACCCCTGGCCCCATGATCTCCGACAGCCCGTAGACGTCCACCGCCCTGAGCCCCAGGCGCTGCTCGATCTCCAGGCGCATGGCCTGGCTCCAGGGTTCGGCGCCGAACAGGCCGACCTCGAGGCTGCTGGTGCGCAGGTCCACACCCTGCGCTTCGGCCACTTCGGCGATCGCCAGCGCGTAGGACGGCGTGGCGCACAACACCCGTGCCCGGAAATCCATGATCAACGCCACCTGCCGTTCGGTCGACCCGCCCGACATCGGCACCACCACCGCACCCAGTGCTTCGGCGCCGTAATGCGCGCCCAGCCCGCCGGTGAAGAGACCGTAACCATATGCGTTATGGACCACGTCGCCCGACTGCGCCCCGGCACTGGCGAGGCAGCGGGCCATCAGGCCGGCCCAGGTGTCGAGGTCCTGGCGGGTGTAGCCGACCACCGTCGGCTTGCCCGTGGTGCCCGAAGACGCGTGCAGCCGGGCCAGAGCGCTGCAAGGGCGCGCGAACATTCCAAACGGATAGTGCTCACGCAGGTCGGACTTGACCGTGAATGGCAGCCGCTGCACGTCCGCCAGCGTGGCGATGTCGTCCGGATGCACCCCGAGCGCGTTCAGCCGCGCGCGCTGCATCGGAACGTGGTCATAGGCATTACGCACGCTTTCGCGCAAGCGCAGCAACTGCACGCCGGCGAGTTGTTCGCGCGCCATCGTCTCCTGCACCGGATGCAGATATCTACCAGTCGCCCGCACGCGGCCGGTACCGACTTCCGCTGTTGCAGTTGCACCCATGGAACCCTCCTGTGGAATGGTCAGCGCCGCACGCCGCGCACCGGCAGATGTTTCAGTGCGAAGCCCTGGTTGAATCCGCCGCGTGTGATCAATATGAACTTGAGCCAGGCGCCCGGCGCGGTCGACAGCACCCCGGCCGCGACCAGCACCGGCGCGGCCAGTCCATGGCCGGCCAACCCGCCAGCGACCAGGACGATCAGCAGCATCGGCAATACCGAACCGGCCAGCAGCAGCCAGCGGCCCGCACCGTCGAGTGCTGCCTGTGCGCGCGCGGCAGCGCTCGGCGCCAGGCGGCGAAGATAGATTGGCCACACCAATGCGCGGGCCAGCACCACAACACCGACCAGGGCCAGCAGCGATGGCCGGCCCGCCACCTGGGTCGGTTGCGCCAGCAACAACAGGCCGCCGCCTTCGGCCAGGCTGGTCAGCAGCATCAGCGGCACCAGCATCGGTTCGCGCCAGGCCGGGATGCCCCGGGCTGCGTGCAGGATGCGGCTTTGGCTGTACACGAAGGCGAGCGCCAGCAGCGCTGCCAGCCAGTCGAAGCCCAGCAGCCCGGCGCCACTGCCCAATGCGACCGGCACCAGCAAGGCCGCGACGAAGGCCTCGCGCGTCATCCACGAAGTGCGCGGGTTGAAAAACACGTGCAGCGCCCGCAGCGGCCGCCCGATCTCGAGCCACACGCAGATCAGCCCGCCAACTACCAGGAGCAGGCCCAACAGCAGCATGGCCACCCGTGCCGGCCCCTGCGCACCCGACACCGCGACAAGCACGATCAGCCCGGCGCCGGCACCACCACCGATGAAATTGGCGGCAGCACGCCAGTCCCACTGCGTTTGTTGCCACGGGTTCGGACCGTAGGTCATGATGACGACCCCCACGCTCGGCACTTCGTGTCCTCGCTGCCCCCCACGGGGGCGTTCGCTTGCTTGGGGCGGCCCGGCGCCGCGCTCATTTCACGTCCTCCTTGTCCCACAGGTAGTAGAAACCCGGCCCGGTGCCGAGTTCCTCGTGCATGCGGAAATGCTGGTTCTGCGCCAGCAGCCTCGACACGTTGCTTTGCGGGTCCTGGACGTCACCGAACACCAGCGCCTCGGCGATACAGGCATTGACACAGGCCGGTGTCGCCTCGGGATCGACTCCGGGCGTCTGGCCCTGCGCCAGGCCGGCATCGATGCGCTCTACGCAGAAGGTGCACTTGGTCGCAACCGCCAGGCGCGCGTCGTCGTGGCGCTGCGCCTCGCTCTCGGTGGGCGCCCCATAAGCAAAGCTGGCACGGTCGGTCTTGTAACGGGCCTGGTAGGGACAGGCCACGGCGCAGTATGAACAGCCGATGCACAGGTCGTAGTCGATCGTGACGATGCCGTCGGCGCGTTTCCTGGTCGCCGTGGTTGGGCAGACTTCCATACACGGCGGCTCTTCGCAATGCTGGCAACCGACCGGCACGAATGCACGCTGCACCTCCGGGTAAACGCCGAACTCCATGTCGAGCACGCGGCGCCACTGCACGCCCGGCGGGGTGGCGTTGGCGTGTTTGCACGCCGCCGTGCAGGTCTGGCAACCGACGCAGCGCCGCAAGTCGGCGACCATGGCCCAGCGCGTCATCGCCGCTCCCCCTTCGACCCGGCAAGCGTCGGCTGCGCACCCGCGGCCCTGTGGATCTTCACCCGCACGATGTCGGCACCCGAGCCGGACGCGTCGGTCTGCTCCAGCGACATGGTCGCCAGCGCGTTGAGGCTGGGCACGCCGAAATCGCGCGCCAGCGGCGTGGCCCAGTGGTCGAACTGGCCGATCAGCAACAGCGTGTCCGGGCGTATGCCCTGGCGCAGCACCGCGC
>JANMYG010000153.1:0-11648 GCA_031381865.1 Betaproteobacteria bacterium
TACTGACATGGTCGAACGACGTCCGTTGTTGAGCGCCATTTCACACCTCGTCCTGATCCTGGGCGTTCTGGTGGTCTCCTTTCCGCTCTACCTTACCTTTGTCGCTTCGTCGCATACTGCGCAGGACATCGTGCAGGCGCCGATGTCCCTATGGCCGGGCTCGCAACTCGTGGAGAACTTCAGCGAGGGCTGGAATGGCACTCGCATCGGCCAGGGATCCAAGGCACCGGTGGGGCGGATGATGGTGGTCAGCATGGTATCTGCGCTGACCATCGCAGTGGGCAAGATCGCCATCTCGCTGTTGTCCGCGTTCGCCATCGTGTATTTCCGCTTCCCGTTGCGCATGTTTTTCTTTTGGGCCATCTTCATCACCCTGATGCTGCCGGTGGAGGTGCGCATCCTGCCGACCTACAAGGTTGTATCGGACCTGGGCATGCTCAACAGCTACGCCGGTTTGACGATTCCGCTGATTGCATCGGCCACCGCCACCTTCTTGTTTCGCCAATTCTTCCTCACTGTGCCGGACGAACTGGTGGAGGCGGCACGCGTGGACGGCGCCGGGCCGATGCGCTTTTTCAAGGACGTGCTGGTGCCGCTTTCCAGCACCTCGATCGCGGCGCTGTTCGTGATCCAGTTCATCTACGGCTGGAACCAGTACTTGTGGCCGCTGCTCGTCACCACCAACGAAAACATGTACCCGGTGGTGATCGGCATCAAGCGCATGATTTCTGGCGGTGATGCACAGACCGAGTGGAGCGTCGTGATGGCCACGGCGCTGCTGGCCATGATCCCGCCGGCGCTCGTGGTCGTGTTGATGCAGAAGTGGTTTGTCAAAGGGCTGGTGGATACGGAGAAGTAATAACAATGCGGGACAGGCCGGAACGCGATGGCGTTCCGTCCCCAACCGATCAGGGCATATGGCAGCAATACAACTCAAGAACGTTATCAAGCGATACGGCCGCGGCAAGACCGCCAACCAGGTCATCCACGGTGTCAGCGCCGAAATCGGTGATGGCGAGTTCGTCGTCATCGTCGGGCCGTCGGGTTGTGGCAAGTCCACGCTGCTGCGCATGGTCGCGGGGCTGGAAGAAATCAGCGCTGGCGAAATCTCCATTGGCAACCGGGTCGTGAACGACCTCGAACCGGCCGAGCGCGACATCGCGATGGTGTTCCAGAACTATGCGTTGTATCCGCACATGAGCGTGTTCGACAACATGGCCTACGGGCTCAAGATCGCCAAGGTTCCGCTGGCCGAAATCAGGACGCGCGTAGACAAGGCGGCCAAGATCCTGGAGTTGGGACCGTACCTGGGGCGCAAACCGCGCGAACTCTCTGGCGGCCAACGCCAGCGCGTCGCGATGGGGCGCGCGATCGTGCGCCAACCTCAGGTATTCCTGTTCGACGAGCCCCTGAGCAACCTGGACGCCAAGCTGCGCGCCCAGACGCGCCTGGAGATCCAGAAACTGCACCGTGAACTCGGCATCACCTCGCTGTTCGTCACCCATGACCAGGTGGAGGCGATGACGCTGGCGCAACGCATGATCGTGATGAACGCGGGCGTGATGGAGCAGTTCGGCACACCCGAGGAGGTGTACACACGACCTGCGACCACCTTCGTCGCCAGTTTCATCGGTTCTCCGCCGATGAACCTGCTGCGCGCCGCCCCGGATGCCGCGCCGGGCACCATCGTGGGGATTCGCCCAGAGCACCTGGACATATCCGATGGCGGGTGGGCGCTGCGCGTCGAGGCGGTGGAAATGTTGGGTGCGGAGCGGCTGGTATACGGCCGTTGGGCCCATGGGAGCGGGGACGAGGTGGTGATCATCCGCACCGAGGAATCCCATGCGGTGCCAGCCTCGGGCTCCACTATCCACGCGATGCCGCGGCAAGACCGGTTGCACTTCTTCGACGCCACGACCGGCCGGCGGCAATGACTACCGAACACTGGCCCTACCCGCGCTGGATCGCGCACCGCGGCGCCGGCAAACTGGCGCCGGAGAACACGCTCGCTGCCTTTCGCCTTGGCGCCACTTGCGGATACCGCATGTTCGAGTGCGACGTCAAACTAAGTGCCGACGATGTGCCATTCCTGATGCACGATGCCGGCTTGGAACGTACGACCAATGGAACCGGCCTGGGAGGCGCACACGATTGGCGCGCGCTGGCGCAACTCGACGCCGGCAGCTGGCATTCACGCGGCCATGCCGGCGAACCATTGCCCAGTCTCGACAACATCGCCCGCTATTGCCTGCGCAACGGGCATTTCCTGAACATCGAAATCAAACCGACGCCCGGCACCGAGCGCCACACGGGCGAAGTGGTGGCACACCATGCCGCGCGCCTATGGCAGGGCTGCCCGGCGCCACCGCTGCTGACCTCCTTCGACGCCGGGGCCCTGGAAGGCGCCAAGGCAGCGCAACCGCTGCTGCCGCGTGGCCTGTTGCTCGACACGATGGCCAAGAGCTGGATCGAGACCGCATTGGCGCTTGGATGCGTCGCCATCGTCTGCAACCACGCGTTGTGGGACCGGTCCATGGTCACCCAGGCCCGAAACGCCGGCTTGCGCTGCCTGAGCTACACAGTGAACGACGAATGGGCGGCGCAGCGGCTGATCGACCTCGGCACCGACGGCATCATTACCGACCGGGTAGACCTTTTCGCTCCCACTTGAGCCGGGTCTGGCGCCTGGACGGTGGCGCGACTGCGATTGCATCGCCCGTGCAGCGGATGCCGGGCATTGGCAGCGGCGCCTCGCGTGCAGAAACGCTGGCCGAAGCGTGGAACCAGCGGGCCACGATCTTTTGCATGTTGGGTGAATACCGGTTGTCGGTGAAGGATTGCGACAAAGTCGTCAAGCGCAACAGCAGCCACTTCGGCGCCCTTTCGGGTTATGGGCAAATGGACCTGAAGCTGGGCGACTTCGATCGCGCAGCTGCGCAGTTCGAACGCGCGCTCGGATTCAACCCGGACCTTCCATTTGCTGCGGCCAAGATGCCGTTGCCGCAGCAACGACAGCAAGACAAACACCGCAGCACGATTTGAGTCGCCGCCGATGGCACGGCGGCGCGGTCAGGCCGGCGGACGCGGGCGACGGCCGGAACTGCACGCCGGCCGCTCTGTCCGCCGGCCACACCTACGGTAGCCGGCCTTTGTTATCATTTTGCAGCGCCGGCGGTGACGCGGGCAGGTAGATTCAACTCAAGTGAAAGGCCAACCAACATGGGCTCGAAAATGAAAAAGACCGGGTTATTGCTGGCCCTGGCATCGGCGCTGTGCGTGTTTTCCGGGCTGGCCGGCGCAGCCGACCCCAAGGTGCTCAACATCTACAACTGGTCAGACTACATCGCCGACGACACGATCAAGAATTTCGAGAAAGAGACCGGCATCAAGGTCCGCTACGACAACTACGACAACAACGAGGTGCTGCATGCCAAGCTCGTGGCGGGCAAGACTGGGTATGACATCGTCGTGCCCGGTTCACACTTTGCCAAGACGCAGATCGAAGGCGGGCTGCTGCAGAAGCTGGATCGGTCGAAGCTCACGAATTGGGGCAATCTGGACAAGGGCCTGCTGGAGCAGTTGGCCAAACTCGACCCGGGCAATGAACACCTCGTCGACTGGTTATGGGGCTACGTGACGGTAGGCATCAACCTGACCAAGGTCAAGGCCGCACTGGGCGATCTGCCAATGCCGGACAACGCCTGGAGCCTGCTGTTCGACCCGAAGTACGTGAGCAAGCTCAAGAGTTGTGGCGTCAGTGTGCTCGATTCCGGCTCCGAGGTTCTGCCCGCGGCGCTGCTTTACATTGGCAAACCGCCCTATAGCCGCAATGCCGCCGACTATGCCGAGGCGGGCAAGATGCTCAAGGCGATTCGGCCCTTCGTCACGCGTTTCTCCTCGTCCGGCTACATCGAGGAAATGGCCAGTGGCGCCACCTGCCTGGTGATGGGATTTTCGGGCGACATCAACATCGCGCGCAGCCGTGCGGAAGAAGCCAAAAAGAAACCCAAGGTGCCGGTCGTTATCGAGGCACTGGTTCCCAAGACCGGCGCGACCCTGTTTTTCGACACGATGGCCATCCCCAAGGATGCCAAGAATGTCGAGAACGCGCACCTGTTCATCAATTACATCCTGCGTCCGGATGTGCACGCTTCTCTGACCAACAAGGTGTTTTACGCCAACCCGAATGCCGCCTCCCTGAAGTTCGTGAAGAAGGAAGTGGCCGAAAACAAGTCCATCTTCCTGGACGGCGCGGCAACGAAAACCATGGTTGCCCCGGACGCACTACCGCAAGATATTCGCAAAGTGCAAACCCGCACGTTCAGCAATTTCAAGACCGGCAAGTAAGGGCGGGCGCCTGCCTCTCCCGCCGTGACGACTTCGCTCGGTCCGGTGCCACTGGCGTTACTGTGCGGTGGCATCAATTGCCATTTGATCGTCGCGTTGGAGCGAGCGAGCCAGCAACAGCGTGCGCAAGTTCGTGGTGGTCGACGCCCACACCAGCATTCGCAATTGGCGCCGCTTGCTCCAGCCGTCAGGCGGAAGGTCGATCGCGCGCCGCGCCACAGTCAGCCGGTGGCGGTTCTGGTCGCCGATGCTGACCATTTCAATCACATCAACGACATACAGGGCCATCTTGCCCGGGACCAGGTCCTGGTGAAATCGGCGATCGGTGCAGGGCGCCGTTGCGCGCTTCCGACATGCTTGCGAGCTGCGGCGGCGATCGATCGGTTGTCTTGCTGCCCAAGCTGGCTGTGGCACTGGCGCAGCCGCCGGCCGAGCGGGTGCGCGAGGCGGTTTCGGCCTGGGCACGGCTGAATCTACATCGACACGAAATTCAGGTGACCGTGGGTATGGAGGCAAACGGCGCCAGCGCCGCGGACCACCTGCGCGCGCCGGCGCCACCGACGGGCTTGCAGACCTGAACAGGGGCGGGCGCGTGCATGGGTGGTCAGGCTTTCCAGCCGCCCTGCATCAGCCACTGCGATGTTGCGCCAACCAATGCCATCGCACCATAGGTCGCCACGGTGCCGTCGCGCCCAGACAGCCATAGTCCGGCTACCATGACCGCGCCGCAAGCCGCAAAATTCACGACCACCTGCAAAATCAGAGGTCGGCTCGGCGCGTTCGTCGCAAACAGCGCGCGAGCAACAAAAGGCAGTGCCACCGCCAACGCAGCGGCTGGTGCGCCGAAGTTCAGCAGGTGGTTGATCGTGTCGAGCGCGCCCATGGTGCAGCAAATTTTATAATCTCTCCAAAGCAACATTTATGGCAGTCTGGGCTTTAGGCATCAACCACACTACCGCGCCGCTGGACCTGCGCGGTCGGTTTGCGTTTGCCAGCGAGCAAATGGAGCCCACCTTGCGGGAGTTGCGTCGCGCACTGTCGCGCGAGCCGGAGGCGGCCATCATCTCGACCTGCAATCGAACCGAAGTCTATTGCGCGGCGGACCAGGCCGAACTCGAGCCAACGTTGGAATGGCTGGCCAGTTGCGGCGGCGTACCGGCGTCGTTGTTGCGAACACACGCATACACGCTCGAAAACGGACTGGCTGCCCGGCACGCGTTTCGCGTGGCAAGCGGGCTGGACTCCATGGTTTTGGGTGAGCCCCAAATTCTCGGGCAACTCAAGGACGCGGTGCGGGCAGCGCAGCAGGCGGGCGCGTTGGGCACGACGCTCAGCCAGTTGTTCCAGCGCTCGTTTGCCGTGGCCAAGCAAGTGAGGTCGTCGACCGAGATCGGCGCCCACTCGATCAGCATGGCTGCAGCCACCGTGCGCCTGGCCGGGCAGCTGTTTGAAAACCTGGGCGAGGTCAAGGTCCTGTTCGTCGGCGCCGGTGAAATGATCGAGCTCTGCGCGACCCATTTCGCCGGCAAGAAACCGAAGTCGATTACGGTTGCAAATCGCACACTGGAGCGCGGCGAGAACCTCGCCACGCAGTTCGGCGGCTCGGTCATGCGGCTGGCAGACTTGCCGGAACGGCTGCACGAGTTCGATGCGGTGGTCAGTTGTACGGCCAGTACCCTGCCCATCATTGGCTTGGGCGCGGTGGAGCGAGCGCTCAAGCGGCGCAAGCATCGACCCATGTTCATGGTGGATCTGGCGGTGCCGCGCGACATCGAGCCCGAGGTCAAGGCGTTGCAGGATGTCTATCTGTATACGGTCGATGACCTCGCCGGAGTGGTCCAGACCGGCCAGGCCAGCCGCCAGGCTGCCGTGGCCCAGGCCGAGGCCATCATCGATGCCGGCGTGCAAAGCTTCATGCATTGGGTCGACCAGCGCGGCACCGTGCCACTGATACAGCAACTCAATGCGCAGACGGACGAATGGCGGGCAGCAGAAATCGAGCGCGCCCGCAAGTTGCTGGCCAAGGGGGAAAGCGTCGATGCCGTGCTCGAAGCGCTCTCCAAGGGTCTGACCCAGAAATTGCTGCATGGTGCAATGGCTGAATTGCACGCCGGGGATGCCAGCGCGCGCGCGCAGGCCAGTTCGGCAGTGAAACATTTTTTCCTGCGCAAAGAGCGTTAGCGACGCTTGCCGCCGCCCGCGCCAGGGCGACATGTTGTGCGACACGCCCGGCCCTGCGGCCGGCGCTACGCACCCGAAACAGACTCCTTGCCGCGAGACTCCATTCCCCATGAAAGCATTTTTCCGTCAGCAGCTCGATCGCTACGCGATGCGCCAGGGAGAACTGGAGTTCCTGCTGTCGCGCGAAGACATCATGAAGGACATGGAGCAGTTCCTTGTCTTGTCACGTGAGCATTCCGATGTCGCCGCGGTGGCCGGCCGCTGGGCCCGGTATCGCCAACGCGAAGCGGATCAGGACGCTGCGCGTGAAATGTTCGACACGTCGGCCGAAGACCCGGAAATGGCCACGCTGGCGCAAGAGGAAATCGACGCCGCCACAACTGAGCTGGCACAACTCGAGGTAGAGTTGCAGCGCATGTTGTTGCCACGGGACCCCGATGACGCGCGCAACGCATTCATGGAGATCCGCGCAGGCACCGGAGGTGACGAATCCGCGCTGTTTGCGGCCGACCTGCTGCGCATGTACACGCGTTACTGCGAACGGCGCGGCTGGAGGGCGGAAATCATCAGCGAATCGATCAGCGAGCTAGGCGGCTACAAGGAAGTTGTGTTGCGTATCGTCGGCGCACATGCCTACGGGGATCTCAAGTTCGAGTCCGGTGGCCACAGGGTACAACGTGTTCCAGCCACCGAGACGCAGGGGCGCATACACACCAGCGCATGCACGGTCGCAGTGCTCGCCGAGCCCGATGAATCGGTGGCGGTGCAGATCAACCCGGCCGACCTGCGGATCGACACCTACCGGGCCAGTGGCGCTGGCGGCCAACACATCAACAAGACCGACTCGGCAGTGCGCATTACCCACATTCCCACCGGGATCGTGGCCGAGTGCCAGGACGACCGAAGTCAGCACCGCAACAAGGCCAAGGCGATGCAGGTGCTGTCGGCCAGAATTCAGGAAAAAGACCGCTCCGAGCGCGCTGCGAAAGACGCCGCCCAGCGCAAGAGCCTGATCGGCACCGGCGACCGGAGCGACCGGGTCCGTACCTACAACTTTCCGCAAGGCCGCCTGACGGACCACCGAATCAACCTGACGCTGTACAAACTACTGAGCATCATGGAGGGCGATCTGGACGACGTGGTGCAGGCATTGCAGGCGGCACAGGCGGCCGAGCAACTGGCAGCGCTCGAAGTGGGCACTGCGACCTGATGACGGCAGCCTCTCGCCACGTCTGCAGTCCTGCTCGAGATCGGCCCCGCCATGACACGCACCGATTGCTGAGCTCGGGCGCATGAACGACATCGCGCAAGCCCTCATGCTGGCCCGAAATTTGGGAGTGGACCGGTTGGACGCGCAACTGTTGTTGTTGCACGCGATCGGCGCCGCGCCAGCCGACATCGGCACCCGCAGGGCCTGGCTGCTGGCCCACGATGACGAAGCCGTGGATGCAGGCACGGTGTGCAAGTTCGAGCGCAGTCTTCGACGCCGATTGGCAGGCGAGCCCCTGGCCTACATCACTGGTTACAAGGAATTCTTTGGCCTGGGTCTGGGCGTGGACGCTCGCGTCCTGGTGCCGCGTGCGGACACGGAGACACTGGTGGCGTGGGCGCTGGAATTGTTGGCCGGATCGATTGCGACCGGCTTCGCTCCGCCCGCGGCGGTCCTGGACCTGGGGACGGGCAGCGGCGCGATAGCGCTCGCTCTCAAGCACACCCGACCCGAAATCCAGGTCGACGCTGTCGACGCGAGCCTGGACGCCTTGAAGGTCGCATGCGCCAACGCGGCCAGGCTCGGGCTGGAAGTGCAGTTCAGCCACGGTTCGTGGTTGGACCAGGTGAAGCGCCACTACCACTGCATCGTCGCCAATCCACCTTATGTCGCCGCCGACGATCCCCATATGCGGGCGCTCACGCACGAACCAGTGGTGGCGCTGGTTTCCGGTCCCGACGGGCTGCAGGACATCCGGCACATCGTCACGGCGGCGAAGGCGCGCTTATACGACGGCGGATGGTTGCTGGTCGAGCACGGATTCGACCAGGCCGAACGCGTGCACAACCTGTTCGCCCAGGCCGGTTACCGTAAGATCGAATCGAAGCGCGACCTCGGCGGCAACACACGTTGCACGGGCGGTTCGATCTCGCTCACAATACCCCTGCCTGCCGCCATCGACCCCGCGCACTGAGGACAAACATGCTGTTCATGGTCATCGAGCGTTTTCGTGACAACGACATGGTCCCGGTCTACCAGCGCGTGCAGGAGAGCGGGCGAATGCTGCCGGATGGCTTGAGGTACATCGACAGTTGGGTGGAGCCGAGCTTCAGTCGCTGCTTTCAGTTGATGGAGTGCGATGAACTGGTACTGTTGCAGCAATGGGTGATGCAGTGGCGCGGCACCGGTGTCGCGTTCGAAATCATTCCCGTCGTCGGCAGCGCGCAAACCCGGGACGTCGTTGCGCGGCACTTGAAGCCGCCGGGAGTCCAGGATGCTTGAAATGCGCCCCAGTTGCGAATGCTGCGACCGGGACCTGCCCAACGAGTCGCCGGAAGCCCGCATTTGCAGCTTCGAATGCACGTTTTGCAGCGACTGTGCTGTCGACCGGTTGCACAATATTTGCCCCAACTGTGGCGGTGAACTGCTGATGCGGCCACGCCGACCCGCCGACAAGCTGGCGAAATTTCCGGCTTCATCCCGGCGCATCGTCAAGCCCGTTGGGTGTGGCTCGGCGAATGCGTGACTTCGGCGCGGCAGACCACACACGCCGCCTTACCGATCCGGCAACACTGACGACATGGGCGTCCGGATGATGAAATAATGGTTCATTAACCGATTGAGGAGTACCTAAATGAGTGACGCGCAACAACGCATAGATGAACTGGTCAAGTCCAACGAAGTCCTGCTGTTCATGAAAGGCAATGCGAGCTTTCCGCAATGCGGCTTCTCTGGCCGTGCCATTCAGATACTCAAGGCCTGTGGCGTCGAAGCGAAAGCGATCACGACGGTCAACGTGCTGGAGGACCCGGAAATTCGGGCCGGAATCAAGGACTACAGTAAGTGGCCCACGATCCCCCAGCTATACGTCAAGGGCGAATTCATCGGCGGGTCGGACATCATGATGGAGATGTACGAAAACGGCGAGTTGCAGCAAGTGCTTGCGAAGCAGGGCTGATTCGGGCACTGGTTGCCCGGCGTCGCAACCGGCTAACGCACCAAGATCCCCGCTTGCAGCCAGCCGTGGGCAAAGGGTGGTGCTGGCGTATTGGCAACAAATACGCCAAAGCGTGGTTCTTCTGGCCTTTGCGTCAGGCACATCCTGTGTTTGAATGGACACACAGTGTGTCGCAACGGAGGCAGCAATGGAATACCGCAAATCTGTTTCTCGGTCTTCATCCTTCCATTTGCCGGTTGCGCAGATGCGCCGGGTTTTCCAGCCTGACGAAGTGGAGCGCAAACTGGCCAGGCTTCCGGAGCGCGATCACGACAGCCTGCGCGCGACCTACCAGCGCATGCTCGATCGCGGTCCACAGCGGTTCCAGGTCAAGCCGGCCGGGGTTCCGGACATGGCGGCACTGTACGAATCACTTCCGAATTTCACCGAGGTACTGGACGATCTCAAGCGCCATGTCGCCTTGTCGCAAGATAGCCGCGACGGGCTGGAAGTCACCCCCATCCTTCTGCTTGGTCCTCCAGGCATAGGGAAGACCCATTTCGCCCGCAAACTCGCCGACCTCCTGGGCACCGGCATGAGCTTGGTCTCGATGGGGTCGATGACGGCCGGCTGGCTGTTGTCGGGCTCTTCCTCCCAGTGGAAAGGCGCCAAACCGGGCAAAGTGTTCGAGGCGTTGGTCGAGGGCGAGTATGCCAACCCGGTGATCGTCGTCGATGAAATCGACAAGGCCAATGCCGAAGCGCAGTACAACCCGCTGGGCGCCTTGTACAGCCTGCTCGAACACGACACCGCGCAGAACTTTACCGACGAGTTTGCCGAGGTCGCGATCGACGCCAGCCAGGTGATCTGGATCACCACGGCCAACGACGAAAGCGCTATTCCCGAGCCAATCCTCAACCGCATGAACGTCTTCGAGGTGCGGCCCCCGTCGCCGGAAGCCGCGCGCCTGATCGCCGGTAACCTGTACCGCTCGATTCGCGGCGAGCACGGCTGGGGAGAGCGATTTCAGCCCGAACCCAACAGCGAATTGCTGGACCAGTTGGGTGATCTGGCACCGCGGGAAATGCGTCGGGCCCTGATGACGGGATTCGGGAATGCCCGACTGGAGCAGCGCGACTGCATCACGCTGGCGGATTTGCCCAAGGCTTCGAATAGAAAAGGGACGATCGGTTTCCTGCAGTGACGCGGATCAGCAACTTCGCGACTGCCCGATCAGGGCCGGGCGAACACCCATTGCCTGCTGGCTTCCAGCACCACCTGCGGATACGGCGCCTTGCCGCGGGAACCGTTGTAGCGCCCCAGCGCCATGAAAAGGCTTCCGTTTTCGCGATCCAGGTAATGGCGCAGGATGACGCAGCCAAATCGCAGGTTTGTCTGCATGTGAAAGAGCCGGGAAGCGTCGTTCTCGCCGTCACCCAGCACGCGGGTCCAGAACGGCATCACCTGCATGTAGCCGCGCGCACCCACACTGGACACCGCGAACTTGCGAAAAGCACTCTCGACCTGGATCAGCCCCAATACCAGCGTCGAATCCAAGCCGGCGCGCCTGCTCTCATACCAGACAGTTTGCAGAAATTCCTTTCTGGTTTCGAGGTCTGGTTTTCGTCGCTGAAGCCGTTCACTCATGGCCGCCAGCCAGCGCAGGTAGTCGATGCGCGATGCCGTGTTCTGGAACTCCGGCATCGGCGGCGCCTTGCTCGCGATCGCCGCGCTGAGCGCCGTTCGCACTGAATCGACCAGGGGTTCCTCCAATTGCCCGCCGGCAATCGCGGGGACGTGAAAAGCGCCCAACCCCATACCCGACAAGATGGAGAACAGGCATGTTCGGCGCGCCACCGCGCCAGCCGCTCGATCGCCACCACCTTCAAAATCTGTCATTTCCCCAATCTGGCCTGCAAATTACCAAGTACCCCGTCGACCGGCAGCTTGGTCGCGGCCGGCTCACGACGGTGC
>JANMYG010000161.1:0-5470 GCA_031381865.1 Betaproteobacteria bacterium
TGTCGCGCACGCCCAGCGTACCGTCGCTGCCGGTGCCCGAGAGCACGATGCCGATGGCGCGCTCGTGCTGGTCTTGCGCCAGCGAGCGGAAGAAGAAATCGATCGGCAGCCGGTGGCCGCGCGGCGCGCTCGGCTCCAGCAACTGCAGCGTACCGTTCAGGAACGCCATGTCGCGGTTGGGCGGGATGATGTAGGCGCAGTTGGGGCGCACCACCACGCCGTCCTGGACCTCGAACACCTGCATGCGGGTGTAACGGCGGATCAGGTCGCTCAGGATGCTTTTGTGGTCGGGCGCGAGGTGCTGCACCAGTACGAAGGCCATGCCCGGCTCGACGTCGGCCGGCATGGCCGAGAAGAACGCCTCGAACGCCGCCAGCCCCCCAGCCGAGGCGCCGATACCGACAACCGGAAACCTTGCCGCAGCCGCATCGACCCGCTCGGTCGGCGCGCCCACCGTGGCATCGACCGGTTGCCCGCTGGCATCACCCGGCGCCGGGCTGGTTATGGCGCTACGCGCCTTCTTTGCTGCCATCTTCACCTCGCATCGCGGAAATGGGTCGTGTGGGTGCTTGCAACGGCCAAGTGTAGCCCTTGCGGGCCGCCGCCGCCGGGCCCGCGGAGCCTCGGCGGCGGGTCGCATCGGCCGCGCCGCGTGGGCTGTAGGCAAGGTCTTACCACCACCCGTCTGCACGCCCGACAGACACGCCGGCGCGGCCGCCGAATACTGGTGTTCCCTGCCACCTACCGACTGGACACATCATGACGCTCGAAAAAACCGCCCACATCCAACCTTCCAGGCACTCGACCGACCAGGTTGACGCATTTCTCGACATGGTCGAGGACAACGTCGACGACGCGCCGGGCGCGGGCTCCCCGGCCATCATGCCCAACACCGACCTGGACGCTGACGGCAAACCGGCCACCGACACACCCCACAACCCGCGCATCTGAGGCGCTGCGCGCCGGCCACGGCCGCCCAGGCGCCGCGCCGGCCTACAGACTCATACGCCTTGGCGTTCGAAGATATCAACCGTTCGCCCTGAGCTTGTCGAAGGGCCGAGTGGCTTCGACAAGCTCAGCCCGAACGGATCTTGCAATCGAACACCGTTTGGTACCAGGCACCACGTGGTGGGTCGCGCATCCCGGCGCGGTCAATGGGGCTGGCTGCTTGCCATCAGCGCGGCGAACTGCGCCGCCTCGACCGGCCGGCCGAAGTAGTAGCCCTGGCCCTCGCTGCAGTGCCGCGACTGCAGGTAGGCCAGTTGCTGGCGGGTTTCGATGCCTTCGGCCACGACCCGCAGCTTGAGGCTATCGCCCATCGCGATGATCGCACCGACCAGGATCGCCTCCTGCGTGTCGTCCTGGATATCGTGCACGAACGACTGGTCGATCTTGAGCGTGTCAATCGGAAAACGCCGCAGGTAGCTCAGGCTGGAATAACCGGTGCCGAAGTCGTCGATCGCGATCTGCACCCCCAGGTCCTTGAGCGCGTGCAACACAGTCGTCGTGTGTTGCGTGTCGTGCATCAACCCGCTTTCGGTCAATTCGAATTCGAGATGGCGCGGGTCCAGCCCGGTGTCGCCCAGGATCGCGCGCACACCGGAAAGGAAATCCTTGCCGTGCAGTTCGGCCGCGGAAACATTCACCGCAATCTGCCCGATCGCGTGGCCGACCTGCCGCCATGCCGCTGCCTGGCGACAGGCCTCGAACAACACCCAGTGGCCGATCTGCGCGATCAGGCCGCAGTCTTCGGCAATCGCCACGAAATCGGTCGGATAGACGAGCTCCCGGTCGGATCTTTGCAGCCGCACCAGCGCCTCGACCCCGGTGATGGCGCCGCTCTGGAGGTTGAACTTGGGCTGGTAATGCAGCACGAACTGCCGCTGGTCGAGCGCCTGGCGCAGCGCCACTTCGACCGACTGGCGTGCCACCGCGCGCAGGTTCATTTCGCCGGTGAACAGCGCGTAGTTGTTGCGACCGCTGCTCTTGGCGTGGTACATCGCGGTGTCGGCGTTGCGCAGCACCGCGTCGGCCCCCGCTCCATCGTCGGGATAGATGCTCACACCGATGCTCACCGTGACGTGCAGCCGGTGGGCACCGATCAGGTACGGTTCGGCCATGGCCCGGACCAGTTTTTCGGCGCTCTGCGCCGCGTCCTGCGCCGCCTCCACGTCGGCCAGCAGCAGCACGAATTCGTCGCCCCCCTGGCGGCATACGGTGTCGGACTGGCGCACGTGCTCCTGCAGGCGCCGGGCCGCCAGCTGCAGCAACTGGTCGCCCACCGCATGGCCGAGCGAGTCGTTGATGTGCTTGAAGTGGTCGAGGTCCAGAAACAGCAGGGCGACCCGGTTGCCATGGCGCTGCGCCAGCGCGATCGCCTGCGCCAGCCGGTCGCGCAGCAGCGCGCGATTCGGCAGGCCGGTGAGAAAGTCGTGCGAGGCCATGTGCGACATCTGCGCCGCGGCGCCTTCGGCCTCTTCGGTCATCGCCTGGGCCCGCACCGCGGCGACCACCAGGCGCTCGTTGGCTTCGCGCAATTGCGCCGCGGTCAGGGCGGCGAATTCGGTCCGGGCGCGCGCCGCGTCTTCCCACAGTTGCAGCATCTGCTCGCGCATCGTCACGGCGTTCTCGCGCAGCGCGGCGGAGCGTTCGATCGCCAGCACCAGCGCCTCGCGCGCGGCCAGCGTCGGGGCCATGGCCGGCGGCGCGGGGGGCGGGTCTTTGGGTACCACGCGAGCGGGCCTTTTCATCCGGGTTGCGGGCCGCGGTCCGGGTCGGACTCAGGCGTTCGCATCGGGCGCCCGCCCAGCAGCCCCTGGTATTCGAGCACCGGGTCGCCGATCACGATGCCGTGTTCGGTGATCTCGAATTTGCGGATCTCGTTGCTGTGGTCGCTGCCGCGCAGCTTGACCACCGCCATCACGCGCTGCAGGCGGCTCTCGACCTCGATGTAGCGCTGGACGATGATCGCGTCGGTGAGAAACGCCGACCCGTAGGGGCTGAAACGCAGGTCGGTATACCGGTCTTCGAGCTCCGAGGTCATCAGCACCGTGACGCCCAGGCTGGCCAGCGCCGCGACCATGCGAAACAGCGACTCGCGAAAGTCCTGCCGGAAGGTCGGCGCCACCGCCAGCTCGAACCCGGACAACGAGTCGATCACCACACGCGTGGCCTTCATCTGTCGGATCAGGTTGCTCAGGTGCTGGACGATCTCGTCGATCGACAGGTCCAGCGTGCGGGTGTTGATCAGGCCGATGCAGCCGGCGCGGACCATGTCGTCGATGGTGTGGGTGCGCGACTGGCTCGGCGTCTGCTCGAAGGCCACGATCACGCCCGGCTCGCCCAGGCGCACGCCTTCGACCAGGAACGCCGTGGCCAGCACCGTCTTGCCGGAACCCGAGGGCCCCGCCACCAGCAGCGAATAACCCGCCGGCAGGCCGCCGCCGAGCATCTCGTCGAGTCGCGGCACCCCCATGGCCAGCCGCGATTCGCTGCGGCGCACCGGGTTGGCCTCGGCTGCGGCCCCGTTGTCGTCGCGGATTACGGCCGCCGGAAACACTTCGATCCCGCGGACGGTGATGCGGAAGGTATGCACCCCCGGGCTGGTGGCCTGGCCACGCAGCTTCAGTACCTGGATCATGCGCACCATCGAGTTGCGGTGCACGCTTTGCTGCAGCGCAAGGATGCCGTCGGCCACGGTGAAGACCGGGTGCGTGTCGATGCCGCTGAGCGACTCGCCGACCAGGAACGTGGTGGCCTGCCAGCTGCTCAACCGGATGCCGAGTTGCTGCACGAACTGTTGCGGGCTGAGGCTGCCCTGCGGTTGCTGGCCGGCCTCCCGCATCACCGAGCGAAACGAATCGACAAACACCAGCGCCGCGCCGGCGGCGTCGACCTCGCTGGTGATGCGCGCCAGCACCCGGGCGAAATCGCCGCTGGCCACCTCGTCGCTCAAATTGACAAACCGGATCGTCCGGTTGATCTTGTCGGCGTCGAAGAACGCGAACTGCTGCTGGTAACGCAGCATCTTCAGGGGCGGCTCGCCGAGCACGGTGAAATACAGTGCCGGGCGCTCCTGCGTTGCCAGCGCGAACATGATCTGGTGCGCCAGCGTCGTCTTGCCGGAGCCGGGCGGCCCGGCAATCAGGTTGAAGGAGAACTCCGGCAAGCCGCCCCCCAGGATCGAGTCGAGTCCCGGCACGCCGGTGGCGAGCCGGCGCAGGGTCATCTTGTCGCGCATGTCGGGTACTCCTGGTCGGTGGGTGGGTTGGCGGGTACCCAGACCGGGCCCAGCAGGCGCTCGGTCAGGGACTCGCCGATAAGGGTCGCCAGCAGTTCGGTGAAGGTCGCCAGCAGGGCACAACCCGCCTGCGCGGCGTCGTCGGTCTCGCGCGCCTCGAAACAGGCCTTGAGGTAGGTCAGCGAAGCGCCGCTGTCGGCCGGATCCCACGCCACGACAAGCCATGCAAAACGCTTGCGCGTCAGGTGCAGCGCACGCCCGAACAACACCGCCACACCACGCGCGCCGATCACCGGATCGAGCCGCTCGGCCACCTGCTGCCATGCGCCCAGCGCCGCTTCGGCGACCGCGCCCGCGTCCGCCACGCCGCCGGCATGTCGCGCCAGCGTGCTGCGTATCGCCGCGTGGCGCAGGTCCCGGTTGGTTGTAGACATCGCAACGGCTCCCTTACTGTTCGTGGCGCCACTGTCCTGGCGGGCCCGGAGCGGGTCCGGGATGACAACCGTCTCGTCCGGACCCTTGTCATCGATTGTGAAAAGACAAAAAACCCATGTCACCGCAACGCCGATCCCCAGCGCGGACGCTCCAGCGCACGCCCGTGACACGATTGAAGCCGGCACCACGACTGGCGTCTGTGGCATAGCGCACGCAGCGCCCGGGCTTTTCCGGTGCCTGCCGCGCGCGGTGCAGGCGCTTTTGCGCTACCGGCCGCGCGCGGCGTGCGCCGGGGCCGATGCGCGTAGCCGTGCGGGAACATGTTTTCACGACGCCCCGCTGGTGTCGCCGGTGGCACGATTGTTTTCATGCCACGCGGCTCGCGTGGCCGGTGACACGATGGCGCGACAGGGTGCGGTGTCGTACATACACGGCGCGCAATTCAAGGCCAAATCGACTGCACCCGATACACGGTGCTGGCGGTTGCGCCGTCGGCACAGCCTGTGTCCTCCCGGCCACCGCAATTCGATGGAGAAGTCCGACATGACCAAAACACGCAGCGCACCTGGTCCCGCCCCCAAGCCCAAGAACCTGGAACAGCAGAAAACAGACTTCACCGACGAGGGCTCTCCGCCACCCGGAGTGGCCGGCACGGCGCCACCCGCGCACGCCGAGCATGCTGGCGCGCCCTTGCCGGCACGCGGGCCGGCGAAGCCGCCGCCAGCCACGGGCGGCAAACCGGCTTGAGGTCGGGCTGAAGCTGGGCGATCCGGTCGGTCTGGTACACCTGCCGAC
>JANMYG010000509.1:0-2001 GCA_031381865.1 Betaproteobacteria bacterium
CTGGCGGGTTTCCAGGTCTTCGAGCGTGAAGTACGGCTTGTCCGCAAACACCTGGCGCGCCAGCGTCGTCTTGCCGGACTGGCGCGGCCCGGTCAGCGCCACCACCGGGAAACCGCTGGCCAATTGGCGCAGCAGGCCGAAGGCATGGCGTTCAATCATTTGTACAATTTTCGTTTCTGATCTCCAAATTGTACAGACAAGCGCTGGTGGGCAGTTGGCATCCTGGCTGCCACGCCCGCTTCCCCGCAGCCATGGTGGCTCACTGAATCACCTCGTCCGCCCGCAGCAGCAATGTGCGCGGGATCACCAGGCCCAGTGCCCAGGCGGTCTTCTGGTTGATGACCAGTTCGATCCTGGTCGGCTGCTCGATGGCCAGATCGCCCGGCCTGGCGCCCTTGAGCATCCTGTCCACGTAGATCGCGGCACGGCGGAAATTCGCCGCGTTACTCGGCGCGTAGGCCATCAGGCCGCCGGCGTCGGCAAACGCACGCTCGGCGTAGATCGTCGCAAGCTTGTGCGTGGACGCCAGCTCCACGACGCGCGCGCGCTGGCCCAGAAACATCGCGTCGTTCATCACCAGCAGGGCTCCCGCACCGGCCTGGGCCAGCTGCGCGAAGGCGGCAGCCAATTCACCCGCGCTGGCCGCCTCGACCAGCGTCAGCCGGGCGCCGAGCGCGCGCGCCGTGTCGTGCAGGCGCGCCAGCGCGCGCGGCGCGGGGTTCTCGGGGTTCTGCAGCACACCGATGCGTTTTGCCGGCAGCACCTCGCGCAGCAGCTGCAGCCGTTTGCGCGGCAGTTCGCTGCTCAATATCGTGAGACCCGTGACCGTGCCGCCGGGTTGGGCACGGCTGCGCACCAGCCCCGCTTCCACCGGGTCGTCGAACAATGCCACCACGGTCGGCGTGGCGCCGATGGCGTCGCGCGCGGCCAGCAGCGTGGTTTGTGTGTCGACCACCAGCACCTGCACCCCGCGCTGCACCAGTTCGCGCGCCAGGTCGGCCAGCCGGGCGGCGGCGCCATCGGCGTAACGCGCGTCGATGACCAGGTTTTGCCCATCCACATGACCCAGCTCGCGCAAGCCCTGCCGCAGCGCGTCGATGTCGGCCGGTTCGTTGGCCCTGTGCCGCAGGTAACCGACGCGCGCCACATTGGCCGGTTGCTGCGCCGCGGCGGCACATGGCAGGGTGATGAGACAAGAACCCGCAGCAGCTACAAACCGGCGGCGTTCGATCATTCGATCACCCGGTCGGCCTGCAGCAGGACGGACTGCGGAATGGTGATACCGAGCGCCTTCGCCGCCTTCACGTTGAGCACCAGTTCGAACAAGGTCGGCTGCTCCACCGGGATGTCGGCCGGCTTGGCGCCCCGCAGCACCTTGTCCACCACCAGTGCCGAGCGGCGCAGCAGGTCGGCCTGCGACGCGGAGTACACGAACAGTGCCCCGGCATCGGCCATCGACGGAATCAGCCCAACGACCGGCAAGCGCTTCTCGTTTGCCAGTTCGATCAGCCGCTCGCGCATGTTCAGGGCCAGCACCGACCCGGCGTAGATCGCATCGACCCGGTCCGCAACCAGTCTGGCCACCGCGCCGTCGAACTCGGCCGGATTCGCGGGCTCAGTGATGGTGATCGTCAGGCCCAGCGCGGCGGCCACCGGGGCAAACTCCTGCTGGGCGAGCCTGCCGGCCGGATCTGCCGGATCCAACAGCCGTCCGATGCGTTTCACGCCGGGCAGGATTTCCCGCAACAACTGGATCCGCTTGGGCAGGAGCGAAGCGCTGATGTTGCTCAACCCGGTGGCGCTGCCGCCCGGGCGCCCGAGGCTCGCCACGAAGCCCTCGCGCACCGGGTCGCTCACAGTGGCGAACACCATCGGTATGGTGCGCGTCGCCTGCCATGCGGCCCTGGCCGCGATCAACGGTGGCGCGTAGACCAGCTCCGGCTTGCGCGCCACCAACTCGGTGGCGAGGCGCGGCAGGTCCTCGTGCCGGTCATCGGCAAA
>JANMYG010000529.1:0-1603 GCA_031381865.1 Betaproteobacteria bacterium
CGCGGCGCTCGACGATGGCTTCACCACGCGCCAGGACAACGGCCTGCGCCTTCGCACCACGTCCTACAAGGAACGGGCGTGGCAACTCAGCCTGCAGGCCGACAAGGCCACGCGCCTGGACTCGGGCTGGTCGCAGAAGACCACCTACGGGCTGGACCATATTGCGACCGACACCTCGAGTTTTGCAGATGGGCAGGACCCGACGCCGCCCGGCCCGTACCTGCCCAAGAAGTACTTTCCGGATACGCGCGACACCAGCAATGCGATCTACGGCCAAAGCGAGTGGACGGACGGCACCTGGAGCATCACACCGGGCGTCCGGTGGGACCGGTTCACGCTCGATGTCCGGGACCAGACCGGTTATTTCCCCGGTCCGTCGGCGGCCCCGGGCCAGTCGCTTTCGGGTTCCGCGGTTTCGCCCAGGCTGGGCATCCTGGCGCGCGCGACGGCGCAGTGGTCGGTGTTCGCCAATCTCGCCAGCGGCTTTCGCGCCCCGGAGGCGCAGCAAGTCAACAACGTGTTCGAGGGCTTCAACGTCAAGCTGTTGCCGAACCCGGCCTTGAAGCCGGAAAAGAGCCGCAACGTCGAACTCGGTGTGCGCGCCCGGATGGACCAGCTGTCGCTCGACATCGCGGCTTTCAGGGCGCGCTACAGCAACCTGATCGTGGACAAGAAGAATCTGGGCACGGCGCTGCCCGGGGCGGCGTCGGCCACCAATCCGACGCTGTTCCAGACCGTCAACATCGACCGCGCGACGATCACGGGCCTGGAGGTGAAGGGCTCGGTCGCCTGGGGCCAGGCCATGGGTGGTGATATCACCAGTCCCTTTGGTTATGGCCGGGCACGCGGATCAGACGACACGACCGGGCGGCCACTGACCTCGGTCGATCCGGCGCGGCTGCGTCTGGGGATCAAGTACGAAACGGCGCAATGGGACCTGCGCCTGGACGTCGTCCATCGCCAGACCAAGAAAGACCGGGAACTCGACAGTGCCTTCATACCGAAGTCCAGCACACTGCAGCAGTTCATTCCGCCCGCGGCGACAACGCTGGACCTGATCGGGCAGTGGCGCCTGCGCAAGGACCTGCGGCTGGGCCTCGCGATCACCAACCTGAGCAACCGCAAGTACTGGAACTGGTCGGATGTGCAGGGTCTGGCGTCCAACGGTTCGCCGGTGGTGGTCGACGCCTACACGCAGCCCGGACGGCACCTGAGCGTGTCACTCGTCGCGGATTTTTGAGCACGACTGCGCGCCGATGGCTGACAGCGCCCCGCCGTTGCCGGGGGCTCCATCGGCCACCCGGTAGGCGGGCGCGCCGCCAGCCGCAGCCGCCGGCAGGTCGACGCTGCCGGCCAGCTTCCAGCCCCTGGGGTCGAGCAGGCTCGCCGTGGCGCCGCTGCAGTCTGGTATCGCCAGCAGGGCGGTTCCGGTTCCGCTCGCCGTCCAGACCGTCGCCGCGCCGGGATTCGGCAGACCGGGCAGTTGCACCGAGGCGATGCGCCGGCGCACATCCAGGTTGACCACCTGCAGCTGGCCGGTGGTCCCGCGCGCCAGCCCCAGCACGTGGCGTTCGTCGGGCGACAGGAACAGCTGGTCCAGCGG
>JANMYG010000579.1:0-2938 GCA_031381865.1 Betaproteobacteria bacterium
GCACCGGGTCGGCGCGCACCTGCTCGTAAGACGGCAGGCGAATCACCGAACGCTCGCGCGGCGGCACCTTGAGCTTTCCCTTGAGCGCGGGGTTGGGCATGAAGGTCAGCGCCGCGACAGCCGGCATGGCCGGCGCCTGCACCGCAGCCTGCGCTGCCTGGCCGGTCGCGGCATCTTCCTTCGAACACGCGCTGCCCTGCGCCCGGGCCTGCTCGCTCGTCGTCTGGTACGGGTTGACGTGCGCCTCGACCCGGCCCGGTTCGTCGACGCTGGTCGAGTTGATCTCGAACCAGCCCTGGCCGGATGCATCGTCGGGGCGGCGCACAAACGCGGTTCCGCGCACGTCCGTGATGGCATGGACCGGCTCTCCCGCACCCAGGCGGTGTGCGATTTCGACGATCGCGCGTTCGGCATTGCCGTACAGCAGCAGGTCGCACTTGGCGTCGACCACGATGCTGCGGCGCACCTTGTCCTGCCAGTAGTCGTAATGCGCGATGCGGCGCAGCGAGCCTTCGATGCCGCCGAGCACGATCGGCACGTCCTTGAACGCCTCGCGGCAGCGCTGCGAATAGACCAGCGCCGCGCGGTCGGGCCGCTTGCCGCCCACGTCGCCCGGTGTGTAGGCGTCGTCGCTGCGGATCTTGCGGTCGGCCGTATACCGGTTGATCATCGAATCCATGTTGCCGGCGGTCACGCCGAAGAACAGGTTCGGCGGGCCCAGCGCCTGGAACGCCGCGGCGCTGTGCCAGTCGGGCTGGGCGATGATGCCGACGCGGAAGCCCTGCGCCTCGAGCATGCGGCCGATCACGGCCATGCCGAAACTGGGGTGGTCGACATAGGCGTCGCCCGTGACCAGCACCACGTCGCAGCTGTCCCAGCCCAGCGCCTCCATTTCGGCGCGGCTCATCGGCAGGAATCTGGCCGTGCCAAAACGCGCCGCCCAGTACTTGCGGTAACTGGTCAGCGGCTTGGCGGCGCGCGCGAAAAAGGAAACGTCGACGTGGGCGTTCATGGGCACTGGCGAGGGAAGCCCGCTAGTGTAAGGTTTTGCGGTTGTCCGGCCCCGCTACAAGGGCAAACACTAGGCATTGCGTGACGCGGCGCCGCTTAAAATCGCCGTTCCCGTTCAACCAGGGCGCGGGCACGAACCCCACCCATCTCCAGGAAGCATCATGAAGAAACTGATTTTGGCGCTGGCGCTCGGCGCGGTGGCCGTGGCAGCATCGGCGCAAGGCAAGGAACTCAAGGTCGCGATCGACCCGACCTACGAGCCCTTCACCTTCAAGACCGCGGACGGCAAGCCAACCGGCTTCGACGTGGACATCGCCAACGCCGTGTGCGAGCACATCAAGCGCAAGTGCGTGTTTGTCGAGCAGGTCTGGGACAGCATGATCCCGGGGCTGCAGGCCAAGAAATACGACGTGATCATCAGCTCGATGTCGATCACGGAAGACCGGCTCAAGGTGGTCGACTTCACCGACAAGTACTACAACACGCCGAGCAAGATCGTGGTCAAGAACAGCATCAAGTTCACCGACCTTGCGTCCCTCAAGGGCAAGAAGATCGGCGTGCTCAAGGGCAGCACGCAAGAGAAATACGCCAACGGCGAACTCAAGAAGGCCGGAGTGGTCGTCACGCCCTACGAAGCCCAGGACCAGGTCTACCTGGACATCAAGTCGGGCCGCCTCGACGGCACCGTGGCCGACGTGATCGAGGTCACGGGCGGTTTCCTGAGCAAGCCCGAAGGCAAGGACTACGGGGTCGTGGGCCCGGAGTTGTACGTTCCCAAGTACTTCGGCACCGGCGCCGGCTTCGCGATCCGCAAGGGCGACACCGCACTCAAGACCGAACTCAACGGCGCCATCAAGGCGATCCGCGCCAACGGCACCTACAAGAAACTCAACGACAAGTATTTCAAGATCGACGTCTACGGCAAGTAAACCCGCCCGCGTTCCACGCCGACCCGCCGGCGGCGACGCTGCTGGCCCGCGCTGAAACTGCGTTTTGACCGCCTACTATTCGTCGATTCTCTACGGCGCCCTGCTCACCGTCGGGGTGTCACTGGCGGCGCTGGCGGTCTCGGTTGTGCTGGGCCTGCTTGGGGCCGGCGCCAAGCTCTCGGGCAACCGTGCGCTGGTGGCGCTGGCCACCGTCTACACCACCATCATCCGCGGCATACCGGAACTGGTGCTGATGCTGCTGGTCTTCTATGGCGGCAGCATCGGCATCAACACCCTGCTCGAGCTCTCGGGCACCGGAGCCACGCTCGAAATCAACCCGTTCACGGCCGGCGTGCTGACGCTCGGCTTCATCTACGGCGCCTACATGACCGAGACTTTCCGCGGCGCGATCCTGGCCATCCCGCGCGGCCAGTTCGAGGCCGCCGCCGCGTTCGGCATGGGCCCGGTCCAGGTCTTCCTGCGCATCACCGCGCCGCAGATGGTGCGTTACGCCCTGCCCGGCTTCACCAACAACTGGCTGGTGCTGATCAAGGCCACGGCGCTGGTGAGCCTGATCGGCCTGCAGGAGATGACCTACCTGGCCAAGCAGGCGAGCGCGGCAACCCGCTCGCCCTTCGCTTTTTTCCTGTTCACCGCCACGCTGTTCCTGCTCTACACCTGGGCCTCGCTGACGGTGCTGCGCAGGCTGCATGCGCGCTACAGCCTGGGCGCCAAGCGCGGCGAGCTGTAGATGGCCTGGCGGAGCAAGACCTAGATGAACTGGGAAGTCGTCTTTCGCGAGGAAAGCCTGGCCATGTATGGCGAAGGCATCCTGACCACGCTCGGCCTGCTGGCATCGTCGCTGGCCGTCGGTGGCGTGCTGGCGCTCATTTTCGCGCTGGCGTTGACCGGCCCGAGCAAATGGCTGCAGCGCGTCGTCGGAGCCTACACCTTCGTGATTCGCGGCACGCCGCTGCTGATACAGGTCTACATGATCT
>JANMYG010000625.1:0-6139 GCA_031381865.1 Betaproteobacteria bacterium
CCACCGGGCGCGGAAAGAAGTCCACCAGCCACGCGCAACTCATACCGGTCAAAGACATCTGGCTGTACCCTTTGCGCAAAAACTTCGCCAGCGTGCTTTGCGCATAGCCGGCTGGCAACGGGTTCACCGAATACTTACCACCGGAATTGGCAGCGTTATGGTAAGTCATTGAATTTATTGGAATAAGAGCGCTTGCGAATGCGCGCGGCCCGGTTCCACTCCGGGCCGCGCCTCGAGTCGTTGTCCGCCCGAGCGCCGCGCCATCTCGACAATCATGGGTCGTTTTGATTGAAAATACCGTCAAGCGCCCGGGTGGTGAAATTGGTAGACACATCGGACTTAAAATCCGCCGCTTTCCTGCATAAGGAGCGTACCGGTTCGACTCCGGTCCCGGGCACCACTACACTCTCATCAAATGGCACGCAACAACGCCCCTTTTGAAATCCACCTGCATGGCGAGGTGCGTCTGCGCGACGCGGTGCAGTTTGACCAGATCCAGGACGCCCTTAAGCCGATCTGGAAATACGCGGGCGCTCGCTCGCTTGCCGATGGCGCGCGCAGTTCCTACGAGGACGAGCCTGGCATCAAGTTCGACGCTCCGCAGCACATGCTGCAGATCTGCTGGACTGTCGCGGGCGACGAAGACTTTCGCCAGTCACTCGACGAAATGTGCATGAACCTCAATGAACTGGCGGAAACCGGCGCCGCGATCGAGGTCAGTTTCTACGACACCGAATACGACGAGGACGAGGACGAGGACGATGACGAGTCGTGGAGTGGCTCCCGCGATGACTTCACGATGTTGTTTGTCGGCCCGAACCCGGCGGCGATCATGCAGGTGCAACGCGATTTGCTGGTGCAGGACATCGTGGGCATGATGGAGCGCCACTTTGATGGTTCTGAGCTCTCGGGCGTCGTGGCCGAGATCGACAAACTGTTTGCCCAGCGCTTCGATGCCCTCGTCAGTTCACTGGAAATTGGCAAACGGCCGCGCGGATCGGGCGGGGGACATGGCGGCTCCGGTCATGGTGGTGGGCGCAAGCCGCGGCATCTGCATTGACGGCGTGACGATCTCGGCCGGTCTCGGGTGCTGCGCCGATGCGGGTCGCGCCGGGCCGGTCGGTCGGTGTGGCCGGTGGTGATTGCTGGAGCTTGCCCCGACATCAACGGCGCCAACTGCCAGTGCTAATTCCACACAACATGATTCCAGCCGAAAGGCGGCGGCAGGACCGCAACCAAAGGCCGTGCCGCATCCACCGCGGGATTGATCCGGGATCGATCGCCGGGCGGCACAGGGCGGCCGACGTGAGCTACCGCTGCCGGTGCAGCCCGTTCAGCGGTATCGGTTGTTGCGACCGTGGCGCGACTTGCCGACTTGCCCACCAGCTGCCGTGGCGGTTCAACGCGCCAGTCCTTGAATGGTCCGGCGTGGTGGGCCCGTACACTGCGGGTCATTCGCAGGGTCGCGCATGCAATCTCTCGGTCGTGGGCCGCGACGTTGCGGGAGCACCAAGCCGTTTCATGTCGGTAAGTCACTGAACTGGGTCACTAGCAAGAATGCGCAAAAAGATTGGCGTGAATGAACTTGCCGTCGGCATGTACCTGCAAGAGGTGGTCGGCTCTTGGGTCGAGAATCCGTTCTGGCGCGCGAGTTTTGTGGTGTCCGATATGCAGCAGATTGCGCTCATGCGCGCCAGCAAGATCCGCGAAGTCTGGATTGACACCGAAAAGGGCGCCGACACCTTGGCGGCCGGGCCCGATGCTGTTCCTGCCAGCGACGAAGTGGCGCCTGTCCATGGACAGGTGACGCCGTCGAACGCCACGCCCACGTTGATCCAGCCGGTTCCCATTGCGCAGGAACTCGTTCGCGCGGCGGAGATCTGTGCCGAGTCCAAAGAGGCGGTGACGTCGATGTTCCGCGAAGCACGCATGGGCAATACCGTCGACGCCGGCGGGGTGAAACAGCTGGTGCAGGACATTTCGGATTCGGTTGCGCGCAATTCCAGTGCGTTGATCAGTCTGGCGCGACTCAAGACCGTCGATGACTACACGTATATGCATTCGGTGGCGGTGTGCGCGATGATGATCGCATTGGCGCGTCGACTCGGCCTGGGCGAGGACGAGGTCCGTGCGGTCGGCGTGGCGGGCTTGCTGCACGACATGGGCAAGGCGCTGGTGCCAACGGAAGTGCTCAACAAGCCCGGCAAGCTGACGGCAGCCGAGTTCGCGATAGTCAAGACCCACCCGGCACTGGGCCACAAGCTTCTGGGCGACTCCGAGGGCGTGCCGCCGATTGCGCTCGATGTGTGCCTGCATCACCACGAAAGGACGGATGGCTCGGGTTATCCGAAAGGCCTGAGGGACAGCGAGATCACCTTGTACGCGAAGATGGGCGCGGTCTGCGATGTTTACGACGCGATCACCTCCAACCGGCCCTACAAGGCCGGCTGGGACCCGGCCGAATCGATGCGCCAGATGGGGCAGTGGGCCAATGGGCATTTCGATCCGGTCGTTTTCCAGGCCTTCGCCAAGAGCCTGGGGATCTACCCGGTCGGCTCGCTGGTCCGGCTGACTTCCGGGCGCATCGGTGTGGTGGTCGAGCAGTCGGCCAGCGCGCTGACGACGCCGATTGTCAAAGTGTTTTTCTCCAGCAAGACCCGGGAGCGGATCACTCCTGAAATCGTCGACCTCTCGGAGCGTGGCTGCAAGGAGAAGATCAGCGCGCGTGAGGACCCCGCAAATTGGGACTTCCCTGACCTCAACGCGTTGTGGTCCGGTCAGTCGGACCGGCGTTGAGGGCTAGCGCTTTTTGTATTGCGTCTTGCCGAACAGCACCTCGCGCGCCTTGTCATCGGTAATCGGTTTGCGCAGCGCGGCCAGGATTTGCACGCCGCGCTTGACTGCCGGGCGATCGGCCAACCGGTCGAACCACGATTTGAGGTGTGGGAACTCCGCCCAGTCGATGCCTTGGTTCTGCCAACTGCGCAGCCATGGGAAGGTGGCGATGTCGGCGATCGAGTACTGGTTGCAGGCGATGTACTTGTTTTTTACCAGTTGCCGGTCCATCACGCCGTAGAGGCGTCGCGCCTCGTTGGTGTAGCGGTTGACGGCGTACGTTATCTTCTCGGGTGCGTAAAGCCTGAAGTGGTGGGCCTGCCCCAGCATCGGCCCGACGCCACCCATCTGGAACATCAGCCACTGCAGCACTTCGAACTTCTGCCGGTCGCTTTTCGGAAGGAACATGCCGGTCTTGGCGGCGAGGTAGACCAAAATGGCACCCGACTCGAACAGGGCGATCGGTTTTCCGTTCGGGCCATCGGGGTCGACCATGGCCGGTATCTTGTTGTTCGGGCTGATCTTCAGGAATTCGGGCTTGAACTGGTCGCCAGTGCCGATGTTGACCGGAATCGCCCGCCAGTCGCGGTCCAGCCTGAAACCGCACTCCTCGAGCATGATGTGGACCTTGTGCCCGTTGGGCGTCGGCCACGAATAGACCTCGATCATGCCTACGAACCACGCGTAATGGGCATCTCCACTTCGCGCGGGTTGGCTGCGTACTTGCCCAGTTCGAGCTTGGCAATCGAGTTGCGATGGACTTCGTCCGGGCCATCGGCAAAACGCAGGGTGCGGGCATGGGCATAAGCGAAGGCGAGCGGGAAATCGTCGCACATGCCTCCACCGCCATGCGCCTGCATCGCCCAGTCGATCACCTGACAGGCCATGCTGGGCGCCACCACCTTGATCATGGCGATCTCGTTCTTGGCGACCTTGTTGCCGGCCATGTCCATCAGCCAGGCGGCCTTGAGAGTGAGCAAGCGCGCCATGTCGATCTTGCACCGCGCCTCGGCGATGCGCTCCTGGGTCACCGTCTGCGACGCGACGGTCTTGCCAAACGCGACGCGCGAAGATGCGCGTTTGCACATCAGCTCCAGTGCGCGCTCAGCTACGCCAACCAGACGCATGCAGTGGTGGATGCGTCCCGGCCCAAGGCGGCCCTGTGCGATTTCGAAGCCGCGGCCTTCACCCAGCAGAATGTTGCTGACCGGAACGCGCACGTTCTCGAAATACATTTCGACGTGGCCGTGCGGCGCGTCGTCGTACCCCATCACATTCAATGGTCGCACGATGCGGATGCCCTTGGTGTCCGCCGGCACCAGCACCATGCTTTGCTGAGAATGGCGCGGAGCCTCGGGATCGGTCTTTCCCATGGTGATGTAGATTGCGCATCGCGGGTCGGCCGCGCCGGATATCCACCATTTGCGGCCGTTGATCACGTATTCGTCGCCCTGGCGCTCGATGCGGGTCGCGATATTGGTGGCGTCACTGGAGGCCACATCCGGCTCGGTCATCGCGAACGCCGACCGGATCTCCCCCTCGAGCAGCGGCTTGAGCCAGCGCGCCTTGTTTTCTTCGGATCCGTACCGGGCAATCGTCTCCATGTTGCCGGTGTCCGGCGCGGAGCAGTTGAACACCTCGCTGGCCCATGGCACCCGGCCCATGATCTCGGCCAGCGGTGCGTATTCCTGGTTGGTCAGGCCGGCGCCGGCATAACCTGACGCCGACGCGCTGTCGACCGGCAGGAACAGGTTCCACAGGCCTTCGGCCTTGGCCCTGGGCTTGAGTTTCTCGATCGTTTGCAGTGCGCTCCAGCGTTTGCCGGCGGCGGTGTTGGCTTCGAGTTCCGCCTTGTAGGCGGGTTCGGCCGGGTAAATGTGGTCGTCCATGAAACGCTGCACTTTTTGCTGCAATTCCTTGGTCTTGGGCGAATAGTCGAAATCCATGTGGTGCTCCGGGAGTATTACTGGTGTAGGGGAAGAATCGGTGAACAGTTCGGATCAGACCTGTTGGGCAAACTGCCATGCCATCCGGGACAGCGGCCGAACCCCGGCCGCCGAGTTCGCCGCTTGTGCGCTCGACGCGGTTCCCATTTCCACGCGCTTGGCAATGCCCTGCAGGATGGCGGCAATGCGGAACAGGTTGTAAGCCAGATAGAAGTTCCAGTCCGGCGCGAGTGCTTCCGGCGTGGTGAGTCCAGTGCGTTCGCAATACCTGCGGATGTATTGCGCCTCGGTTGGAATGCCCAGGCTGGCGACGTCAACGCCGCCAAGGCCGCGGAATGACCCCGGCGGTATGTGCCAGGCCATGCAGTGGTAGCTGAAATCAGCCAGCGGGTGGCCGAGCGTCGACAGTTCCCAATCCAGCACCGCGAGCACGCGCGGCTCGGTCGGGTGGAACATCAGGTTGTCCAGCCGGAAGTCACCGTGCACGATGCTGGTCTTGCTCGCGTCGCGTGCGCTGTCGGGGATGTGCGCCGGCAGCCATGCCATCAGTTGTTCCATCTCCGCGATCGGCTGGGTGATGGATGCCACGTACTGCCTGCTCCAGCGGCCGATCTGGCGCTCGAAGTAGTTGCCCGGCTTGCCGAAGCCGCCCAAGCCCTGTTTGGAGAAATCGACCTTGTGCAGTGCCGCGATGACACGGTTCATTTCGTCGTAGACGGCGCCGCGTTCAGCATTCGACATTCCGGGCAGCGATTGGTCCCACAACACCCGGCCCTGCACGAATTCCATCACGTAGAACGCGCGACCGATCACGGACTCGTCTTCGCACAGGCAATACATCTTTGCCACCGGCACCTCGGTTCCCTGGAGCCCGCGCATCACAGCGAACTCGCGCTCGACCGCGTGGGCCGACGGCAACAGCCTGGCCACAGGACCGGGTTTGGCGCGCATCACGTAACTGCGCCCCGGGGTCAGCAACTTATAGGTCGGGTTGGACTGGCCGCCCTTGAACATCTCCGCCGTCAACGGGCCTTCGAAACCTTCCAGATGCGTCTGAAGCCACGCAGTCAAGACGCCGGTATCGAACAGGTGTTGTTCACTCACGGCGCGGGTGCCGATGAAGTGTTCGTAATCGCTCATGTGCAAGTCTGGTCTCAATGGTCGGCTTCAACGATGCGCATCAGGGCGTCGCGGTTGCGTACGATCAGGCCACCCGGCTCGATGCGAATTGACTGCTCGCGCTCCATCGCCTTGAGCTCCTGGTTGACGCGCTGGCGAGAGGCGCCGAGCAACTGGGCGAGTTCCTCCTGCGCCAGGTGCAGTGAGATGCGCATTTCCTGGGCGTTGGACAGGCTGGC
>JANMYG010000634.1:0-3849 GCA_031381865.1 Betaproteobacteria bacterium
GGCAAAACGCTGGCGGAACAGGGCCTGTAATTCGGCCTTATGTTTGAACTGCTGGTTGAGGTTGCAAAAACGCGCGTCGCCCGACAGGTCCTCCACCTCCAGCGCAGCGCAGATGTCCTGCAGTGGGTTGGCCTTGAACGCCCCCACCATCACCAGCGCGCCGTCCTGCGTGTCGAACACGCCCGACAGCGGCATGGCCGCCCAGTTGACTTCGGAGTCTTCCATCATGATCATGGCGGCCTCCTGCATCTGCATGGCCAGCATCGAGTTGTACAGCGACACGCTGACCTTCTGGCCCACGCCCGTGCGTGCGCGCTGCAGCAGCGCCAGCAGGATGCCCTGCACCATGTGCATGCCGGCCGTGTAGTCGGCCAGCGCGGTGGGGTACACCGACATCGGGATCGTGTCGTAGGCGCCGCGGGCCATCACGCCGCTCATGGCCTGGGCCAGCACGTCCTGGCCGCCCTTGTGGGCGTAGGGGCCGCTGTCGCCGTAACCGGTGCCCACGGCATAGATGATGCGCGGATTGAGCGCCTGGCAGTCGTCGTAACCCAGGCCCATGCGCTCCATGACCCCGGCGCGGAAGTTGTTGACCACCACGTCGGCATCCGCGATCAGGGCGCGCACGGCGGCGATTTTTTCCGGGTCGCGCAGGTCGAGCGCCGCGCTGCGCTTGTTGCGGTTCAGGCTGCAGAAGATCGGGTTGTCGGCGCCATGCACCGGTGCGAAGGTGGAGCGGCTCAGGTCGCCGGCGCCCTGGCGTTCGATCTTCAGGATGTCGGCGCCGTAGTCGGCCAGCATCTGGGTGCACACCGGCCCCTTCATCACCTGGGTGAAGTCGACAACGCGTATGCCGGTCAGGGGCAGGTCGGGTGGGGCGCTTGCGTTGTTGCTCATACGGTCTCCAGGATCGCGTCATTCGTGGTAAGTGCCGCCACATAGGCCGGCACATCGGCATTGCGTCCCGCCTGGTCGCCGGGGTCGGCGCCCTGGGCGCGCAGTTTCTTCTGCAGCAGGGCAACGTCAACCTTGCGTGCCGTCACGCCGGCATCGACGGCCATTGCCGCGGCCACGCCCGCCGCCTCGCCCATGGCCATGCAGGGCGGGATCTCGCGCGATATCTTCTGCGCCTGCGAGGTCACCGAATAGTGGCGCCCGGCCACCAGCAGGTTGTCGACCTTCTGCGGCAACAACACGCGGTAGGGCATGGTGTAGTCGCGCCCGCGCGCCACGCTGTCGGCGAACCGCGTGCGGGCGCTGAGGTCTTCCTTGGTCAGCACGTATTCGCCTTCCAGCAACCGGGTCTGGCGCACGCCGGTCTGCGGCGCCACGTCGACCACGTAACAGCGCTCGAAGCCCGGCAATTCCTGGCGCACCAGGTCCACCAGCGCATGGATGTGTTTGCGGCCCTGGATCTCGGCGCGCGTGAGGTCTTCCACCTTCTGCCCGTCCAGGCCGGCCATGTGCGGGCAGTTGCACCAGACGATGCCGGGCAGCGGTGTCTTGAGCCACCACAGGCCCCAGGAGCCGCCCAGCACCTTCTTGATGCGCCGGTCGAGCGCGGCGTATTCCTCGGGCTGCTCGCGCTCGTAGCGCTCGGCGGTGTCGGCGTCCACGCCGCCCAGGCGGAACACGGTGGTCATGATGTAGTTGCCGCCGGTGTGTGGCGCGCCTGCGGAGGCCGCCACGTCGAGGTCGCCGGTGGCGTCGATCACCACCGTGCCCAGGATCGCCTGCGGGCCGCTCTTGCTCTCGCACACCACGCCGGTCACGCGACCATCCTCGACGAGGGTGTGCGAGAACCAGGAATGCAGGCGCAGCTCGATGCCGGCCTCCTGCACCATGTCCAGCGCCACGCGTTTCCAGCCGTCCGGATCGAAGGCGGCCGCGAAGCAGATCGGGTGCGGCATACCGTGGGTGTGGAAGTCGAAGGTGCCCCAGCGGGTCCAGCGCCGGAGCGAGGCCGGATCAAAGCCCCATTCGTTGGAGCGCGGGTACATGGCCAGCTTCAGGGCGGCCAGGCGCTCGATCATGGTCTGGCAGGTGCCGCGCACGGAGATCTCGTTCTGGTGGTTGTCCCACATGTCGTCGAGCACCAGCACCATGCCGCCCGATGCCAGGCCGCCGAGGTGGTTATAGCGCTCCAGCAGCGTCACTTTGGCGCCGTTGCGTGCTGCGGCCAGTGCGGCGGACATGCCGGCCGGGCCGCCGCCGACCACGACCACGTCGGCGCGGGAAGCCACTTTCACATCGCGTGCGTTCTGGCGGATGGTGTCACTGTTTGTTTGCATGGTGGTCCTCTATCTGGGGGGCCGGTGGCGGGCGGTCAATGGTTTTGCGGCGGCTGCCAGCGCACGACCACGCGCTCCAGCAGCGCGATGACCAGGAAGAACGACCCCGACAGGAAGGCGCTCATCGTGATTGCGGAATACAGCAGCGCGGAATCGAAGTTGTAGGTGGCCTGCAGGATCAGCGCGCCGATGCCGCGCGTGGAGCCGATCCACTCGCCCACCACCGCGCCGATCACCGACATCGACGCGGCGATACGAAGCGCCGAGAACAGGTAGGGCAGCGAGCTGTACAGGCGCAGCTTGAAGAACACCTCGGTCTTGCTGGCCGACAACACCCGCATCAGCTCCATCGCCTGCGGGTTGGCGGCATCCAGGCCGCGCACCATGTTGACCAGCGTGGGGAAGAAACACACCAGCGCGGCGATCGCGATCTTGGGCTCGACCCCGTTGCCCAGGATCAGCACCAGCACCGGCGCCTTGGCCACGATCGGGATCGCATTGAGCATCAACGCCACGGGAAAGAAGATGTCGTTGAGCGTCTTGTTGTGCACGAACACCGTGGCCAGCAGGATGGCCACCAGATTGCCCAGCAGGAAGCCGCCCGCGGCCTCCATCGCCGTGGGGATCAGGTTGTCCAGCAGCACGGCGCGCTTGGCGTACAGCGTGTCGAGCACCAGGAAGGGCGAGGGCGCGATGAAGGGCTTGACCTGCAGGCCCTCCACGATCGCCCACCACAGGAACAGCAGCACGAACACGCCCAGCGCAGGCATGGCGCGGGTGCGCCACAACTGCCGGCGCAGGTGGGCACGGTGCGCGTCCAGATCGGCGTCCTGGCCCGGCGCGGCAGCGGAAAGATCGAGTGTGGTGGTGTTCATGGTGCGGCCTCGGTCAGCAGACTTCCAGTACGCGCCGCAGCCTGGCCGTGAGCTGGACGAACTCGGCCGTTTCGCGGATGGCCAGCGTGCGGCCTGCGGGCAGGTCGACCGGCACGATCTCCTGCACCCGGCCCGGGTTGGCGGCCAGCATCAACACCCGCTGCGCCAGGAACGCGGCCTCGTAGATGCTGTGGGTGACGAACAGCACCGTCATGCCCAGCTCGCGCCAGACGCGCAACAGCTCTTCGTTGAGCCGGTCGCGGGTGATCTCGTCCAGCGCGCCGAAGGGTTCGTCCATCAGCAGGATGCGCGGGTCGGTGACAAGGGCGCGGGCGATCGACACGCGCTGGCGCATGCCGCCGGAGAGTTCGTGCGGATAGGCGTTCTCGCTGCCCTTGAGGCCCACCAGCTCCAGCAGCTCACGCGGCGTGGCGCGGGCGGCCTTGCGGCTCTGCGTCCTGCCCTTGGCCACTTCCAGCGGCAGCTCGACATTCTGCAGCGCCGAGCGCCACGGGAGCAAGGCCGCATCCTGGAACACGAAACCGATGTCGCGGCGCAACCGCGCGGTGTCGGGCGTCACCCCCAGCACCTGTACCGCGCCCGAGGTCGGGGCGATCAGGTCGGCCACCACGCGCAGGAAGGTCGACTTACCGCAACCCGAGGGCCCGAGCAGGCTCATGAAC
>JANMYG010000635.1:0-3580 GCA_031381865.1 Betaproteobacteria bacterium
CCACCGGGCCGGCATGTCCGCCGCGGGGACAGCGCGATGAAGACCGTGCGTCGAATGATCTACGGCGAGGTGTTGGCGTCGGTAGGTTTCGTCACGCTGGCGTTTCTGGCCCTGTTTTCCTTCTTCGATCTGGTGGCCGAGTTGCGCTGGGTCAACCAGGCCAGCGCAGGTGGTTACCAGGTTCGGCACGCGCTCGCATTCGTGTCGACGCTGGCTGTCAGCACGCTCTACGAGTTGATTCCGATCACGGTGCTGATCGGCTCCGTCTTTGTCATGGCGCGGCTGGCGCAGAACTCGGAGTTCACGGTGCTCAGAACCAGCGGCCTGGGCCCATGGCGGGCGTTGAAGCTGATGCTCGGCCTGGGGCTTTTCTTTACGCTGGTGACGTTTGCCGTCGGTGATTTCGTGGCGCCGGCGGCGGACCGCGCCGGGCAACTGCTGCGTGCGAAGTACCTGCACGAGATCACGGTCGGCCATACCGGAGCCTGGCTCAGGGAGAAACAGCCCTACCACTCCTATTCGGTCAATGTGGGCGCCTTGTTGCCCGATGGCAGCATGCGCAAGGTCCGCCTGATTGAATTCGACGGCCGTGGTCGCCTGGTTTCCACCAGCGAGGCCCGTGCCGGACGATTCGGCGCCAACGATGCGTGGATCCTGAGCGACGTCACCCGAACCGAGTTCAGCGCCGAGGGCAGCGCGGTGTCCACGGCGGCGCGCCTGACCCTGCCCGAGTTCCGGTGGCCGACGACGCTGACGGCCGAGATGGTCTCGGTGGCGCTGCTGCGGCCGGAGCGAATGCCGATCATCGACCTGTTCCAGTTCATGCGCCACCTCGATGCCAATGGCCAGTCGTCGCAGCGGTACGAGATCGAATTCTGGCGCAAGGTGTTTTATCCCCTGAGTTGCCTGGTGATGGTGGTGCTGGCGCTGCCATTTGCCTACCTGCATTTCCGGACCAGCGGTATCTCGACCTTCGTTTTCATCGGGGTCATGACCGGGATCAGCTTCTTCCTGCTCAACGACCTGTTCGGCCATTTCGGCAACCTGCGCAACTGGTGGCCATGGCTTACCGCGGCCGCGCCGGGCCTGATCTACTCCCTGTTGTCGCTGTCCGCCTTCGGCTGGCTGGTGCTGCGACGCTGACGATGCCAGGCCGCGCAGTCGTGCTGTTTGCGCACGGATCGCGCGATCCGCTGTGGAGTCGCCCGGTAGAGGCAGTCGCTGCCCGGATGCGCCTGCTGGATCCGGATGTGCTGGTGGATTGCGCCTACCTGGAATTGATGGCGCCCGACCTGCCTGCGGCCGTGCGCACGATGGTCGCGGGCGGCGCCAACCGCATCACCGTGGTTCCGATGTTTCTGGGCGTTGGCCGGCATGCCCGGCAGGACCTGCCCGAGTTGATGGCCACGCTGTCACGCGAGCACCCGGCGGTGCGCTTCGACCTGCAGCAGGCGATTGGCGAGGATCCGCGGGTACTCGACCTGATGGCCGAAATCGCGCTGAAATCAGCCTCCGGTGGTTAATGCCTCAGGCCATGGCGGGCATAATGAAGCGATTCTTTAGCCGATATTTGACATGAACCTTCACCAGTTTCGTTTTGTCCAGGAGGCTGTGCGCAGAAACCTGAACCTGACCGAGGCCGCCAAGGCATTACACACGTCCCAGCCCGGCGTTTCCAAGGCCATCATCGAACTTGAAGAAGAGCTGGGAATCGAGATTTTTGCGCGCCACGGCAAACGCCTCAAGCGCGTAACCGAACCCGGCCAGCATGTACTCAAGATCATCGAGGTGATACTGCGGGAGATCGGCAACCTCAAGCGCATCGGCGACGAATACAGCGCCGAGGACAGCGGCACCTTGTCCATCGCCACCACCCACACCCAAGCGCGTTACGTCCTGCCCGAACCGGTGTCCAAACTGCGCCTGGCCTACCCGAAAGTCAACATCAGCCTGCACCAGGGCGCGCCGGACCAGGTGGCGCAGATGGTGATCGACGAGGTGGCGGAGATCGGCATCGCGACCGAATCGCTGGCCGCCTATTCGGAACTCGTCACCCTGCCGTGTTACGAGTGGCAACACATGCTGGTGCTGCCGGTTGGCCACCCGTTGTGCCAGAAGGAGCGCGTTACCCTGGAGGATCTGGCGCTGGAGCCGATCATCACCTACCACCCCTCGTTCACCGGGCGCACCAAGATCGACCATGCGTTTGCGACCCGCAACCTGCAACCGCGGATCGCGCTGGAAGCCATCGATTCCGATGTGATCACCACCTATGTCCGGCTCGGAATGGGTGTAGGCATCGCCGCCGAAATGGCAGTGCGCGATGTCGCCGGTGATGGCGGCAAGAGCGGGCTGGTGGTGCGTCCGGCCGGTTACCTGTTCGGGCAAAACGTGGCCCGCGTGGCCTTCAAGCGCAGCGCCTACCTGCGCAACTTCGTTTTCAAGTTCGCGGAGCTTCTGAGCGACCGCCTGGACCGCCACCTTGTCGCGCGCGCCATGACCGGGCAGGTCAACGACTACGAGTTGTGAGGCCAGTCAACGCATCGCCGGACGAGCCTTTGCCCAGTTCCAAGATCCCATTCCGACCTTCCAGACCCATGAACCCAGCCACAGTGCGCACACCCGACCTCGTGACCAAGCTGCCGGCCGTCGGCACCACCATATTCACCGTCATGTCCACCCTGGCCGCCGAAAAAGGGGCGGTGAACCTGGGCCAGGGCTTTCCGGATTTCGACTGTGACCCGGTCCTGGTCGATGCCGTTTCGGATGCGATGCGGCGCGGCCTGAACCAGTACCCGCCAATGATGGGCGTGGCGCTCCTGCGCGAGGCAATCGCCGCCAAACTGCGGGCCTGGCACGGGCCCCATGGTGGCCGCGACTACGATCCGGCCACGGAAATCACCGTCACCGCCGGCGCCACGCAAGCCATCATCACCGCCATCCTGGCGGTCGTGCGGCCCGGCGACGAAGTCATCGTGCTCGATCCGTGTTACGACAGTTACGTGCCCAACATCGACCTGGCCGGTGGCACCGCGGTGCGTGTACCCCTGACACCCGGCACCTTCAGGCCCGACTTCGACAAGATCAGCGCCGCCATCGGCCCGAAGACCCGCGCCATGGTGATCAACAGCCCGCACAATCCCAGCGCCACGGTGTGGAGCTTCGAAGACATGCGCAAGCTGCAGGAGATCCTGGCGCCAACCGACGTGTTGCTGATCAGCGACGAGGTGTACGAACACATGGTCTTCGACGGCCAGGCGCACCAGAGCGCAGCGCGTTTTCCGGGCCTGGCGGCACGCGCCTTCATCGTTTCGAGCTTTGGCAAGACATACCATGTGACCGGCTGGAAAGTCGGCTTTGTCGCGGCGCCCGCGTCGCTCACGGCGGAGTTTCGCAAGGTGCACCAGTTCAATGTATTCACGGTCAACACACCGGTGCAATACGGCCTGGCAAGCTACATGGCCAACCCCGCGCCCTACCTTGAATTGCCGGCCTTCTACCAGCGCAAGCGCGACCTGTTTCGCGCCGGCCTGGCCAAGACCCGCTTCCGGCTGCTGCCCAGCGAAGGCAGCTACTTCCA
>JANMYG010000677.1:0-5381 GCA_031381865.1 Betaproteobacteria bacterium
AGTTGGCCGTGGTCGGAATGCCGCAACCCATCAGGATGCACACCACGCCGGTCATGACCAGGGCGCACAGCAGCGTGAGCGACTGTGTGGACACCAGCATGGCGGGAACGACCGTCGACACCGCACCGGCGATGGCCTGCGCCGCGCCGGTGATGATGAAGCTGATCTTGAAACCCACGCCGGTCAAGGTGACGACACCGATCACGATTCCCACCGTCGCGGCCGCTGCGCCCACCGCCAGCGCGTATTTGGCGCCGGTTTCCATCGCCTCTACCAGCACCGCATAGTCGATGCGCCCGGTGATGCCGCCAAAGTGCCGCGCCGCGGCCGTTGACACCACGGCCAGCGCGAACAGCGCGAGCTTCAGCGCCTGGTCGATGCCGGTGAACGCGATCGCAACCAGCAGCAGGTGCAGCGCCACCAGCAACACCCAGTTGCGCGGCCGGTTGCCACGCACGGTGGTGCTCAGGCCCACGATGGCGCAGGAACTGATGCCCACGAACGCCGCCAGGTAGGGCGTGCGGCCGCTGACCAGGATGCTGATCAGCAGCACCAGCGGTAGCAACGTGGGCCAGCGCATCTGCAGGCTCTGGCGCAGTCGGGGCATTTCCTCGTCGGTCAGGCCGCGCAGGCCGTAGCGCTTGGCCTCGAAATGCACCTGCATGAAGACGCCGAAGAAGTGCATGAACGCCGGCACCACCGCCGCCGCGATGATGGTGTGGTAGGGCAGGTTCAGGAACTCGATCATCAGGAATGCCGCCGCGCCCAGCACCGGTGGCGTGATCTGCCCGCCGGTCGAGGCCGCCGCTTCGACGGCGCCGGCGAAGTGGCGCTGGTAGCCGACCCGGATCATGGCCGGAATGGTCAACGAGCCGACCGTCACAGCATTGGCGACCGACGAGCCGCTGAGCATGCCGAACATGGCCGAGCCGAACACGCTGACCTTGGCCGGGCCACCGGCGTAACGCCCGGCCACGCTGGAGGCGATGTCGAGGAACAGCTGGCCCAGCCCGATGCGGGTCGCCATGACGCCGAACAACACGAAATGAAAAACGTAGGTCGCCACCACACCGACCGCCACGCCGTAGATGCCCTGGCTGGTCAGGTACTGGTGGTTGATGAGCTGGCTCCAGCTGGCGCCGGCGTGTTGCAGCAGCCCGGGAAAGGCCGGCCCGAACAGCGCGTAGGCAGAAAAGCCGAGCGCGATCAGCGGCAGCGGCCAGCCCATGCTGCGCCGCGTGGCCTCCAGCAGCGTCACGAACAGCGCCGTACCCATCACGACGTCGAGCGTGTTCGGATTGCCCACACGCATCGCCAGGTCGTGGAACACCCAGGGTATGTACAACACGCTGGCGGCGCAGGACAGGCCCAGCAGCCAGTCCGGCAGCGGTATGCCGCCGGGCGACAGCAGCCGGTGCCGCACTCGGTGGCCGGCATCGTGTTTGCGCGCCGAGAAGACCAGGAAGATCAGTCCCAGCACGAACGCCAGGTGCACGCCGCGGTGGGTGGTCTCGCGCAACAGGCCGAAACCCGCCGTGTAGTAGTGGAAACAACTCAGCGTGATCAGCAGCAGCTTGATCAGCAGGGTGGCCGGCGGCACCGACCGCCGGAAACGCATCTCGGGGTCGAACTTTTCTTCGAGCGCCTGCAGGTGCGGTCCGTCCGGCAGGATGGTGTTGGTCGACATCGTGTTGCGTACCCGGGTAAAACAAAAACGGGCGGTCAAGCCGCCCGTGACACGGTGCTGGAGAGCCGCGTGTTACTTGAGTGCGCCGACTTCGCGGTAATAACGTTCGGCACCCGGGTGAAACGGAATGCCCACGCCCTGCACCGCGTTCTTGAGCGTGATCATCTTGCCCTTGGCGTGTCCGGCCTGCAGCGTCTTTTGCGTGGCTTCGCTGAACAGCGCCTTGGTGATCTGGTAGACCGTCTCCGCATCGGCTTTGTCGCTGGTGACCCATTGCGCGCCCACCGCCAGCGTGTTGACTGCCGCCACGCCCTTGTAGGTTTCGGCCGGAATGGTGTCGTTGGCGAAGAACGGGCTGGCCGTGCGCAGGCCCTGGGCCTGTGGCCCGTCGATAGGCAGCAGTTCGATGCCCGACCCGCTGCTGGCGAGTTCGGCGATGGCGCCCGCCGGCGCGCCGCCGGTGAAGAAGAATGCATCGAGCGAGCCGTCCTTCATCTTGTCGCCGGCCTGGTTGGGCTTGATGTATTCGGGCTTGATGTCGGTCTCGAGCACGCCATAGGCGGCCAGCACCAGGCGGGCGTTGATGAGTGTGCCGGAACCGGGTTCGTCGAGCGCGACGCGTTTGCCCTTGAGGTCGACGATGGACTTGATGCCCGAGCCCTTTTTCACCACCACGTGGATCGTCTCCGGGTACAGGTTGGCGATCATGCGCAGGCCCGGAACGTGGGGCTTGCCTTCGAATATGCCGGTGCCCTTCTGGGCCCAGGTGGCGACGTCCGACTGGCTGAAACCCGATTCGAGCGAGCCGCCGGAGATGCCGTTGACATTGGCCACCGAACCGTTGGTGGCGGCGGCGGTGGCGACGATCTTGCCCGGCTGCGATACCGCGTTGGCGATCATGCCGCCGACCGGGTAATAGGTGCCGGCGGTGCCACCGGTGCCGATGCGGAAGAACTGCTGTGCGCCCGCGCTGGCAAGGGTTGCGGCCGCAATGCTGGCCACGATGAGGTGTTTGATTTTCATGCTTGTCTCCAGAATGGGTGGTGGCCACCACAAGGCCTGGCGCGAGTACACCATAAATGCCCGCGTTCACGCTCAGTAGAAGCCCGTAGCAAGCGCGCCCCGCGGCAGCGCGCGCCCGGCCTGCGACGGGCCGCTTTCCTTCGGCCCTGGCCTGCGGATGTTTTACCTTTTCAGCGCGGTCCTTGGCGCGCAGATGCGCTAAATTTCCCGCATCAGCCGCAGCTTATTTAGATCATGAATCCACAACCCGCGAACAGGCCATCCACCACGCCCGACTACGCCATCGGCGACCCGATTCCGGCGCCCGTGGCGGTCGAGGAAAACAGTGCCGAGGTGCGGCTGAAATGGCTGCGTGCCGTAGCGGCCATGGAGCGCCGCGTCAACTTCGCACCGACCGCACCGGCGCGCCTGACGTGATGGCGGCCGACATGTTGCGCACACTGCGGCCATTGAGCAGCCTGTTTTTCAGGCGTCCAAAGAGTGACCGGCACGGGCCGGAGTTCGGCGCCATCGATTCGCCTGGCCTGTCCGACCAGGATAACGCCCAGGCATGGCAACAATGGCTGGATGCCGTGGGAGACCTGGGTTGTGCCGAGGACTTCGAACCGACCCGGCCGCCAACGGCGGCATGAAACTCCGGTAACCGGCGTGGACATGCAGCCGGCAGACCCGACAAGTCGCGGTTGACCGGTTGCGGTCTTCAGGAGTCCAGCGAAGCGCTCCAGCGCGAGCCCCATGCGTCCTCGACTGCGCGCCGCGCGTGTTTGTTGGGGCGCCCGTGTTCCAGGCTCAGGGCGGGCTCGGTACCCATGCGCCGCTGTTCCGCCGCCAGCGCGCGCAGCCGCAGGCTCTCGGGCGTTTCTTCGTACAGTTGTTGCGCCACCGGTGCCGACCCGCGTTTGTCGCTCAGGCCTTTCACCAACAGGGTGCGCTGCAAGCCACCGTGGCGCAGTTCGATGGTGTCGCCCGGACGGATTTCGCGCGCGGGTTTGGCCTCCTGCCCGTTGACCGACACCCGCCCCTTGTGAATTTCGTCGGTGGCGAGTGTGCGGGTCTTGTAGAAGCGCGCCGCCCACAGCCATTTGTCGATTCGAACTTTTTCCATAACACCTTGTGTGCAGGCCGTATTCTGGACTATTCGGCCGCGTGTGTGAAAGTGGCGGCCAAGGGCAGTCGCACGGCCGCATCCAGGCCCACCACGCGGCCCTGCCGTTCCCGGTTCTCGAGCCGGATATCGCCGCCCAAGGCCACTGCGATTTCGCGGCAGATCATCAACCCCAGCCCGGAACCGGTGCGCCCATCGTCGCGCGCCAGGGTGTTTTCGGCACTGGCCGAGTCTGGCTGCGCGCCCGGGCCCGGTGCGGCCGGCCCGTGGCCCAGGCCGGTCGAGAACGGCTGGTACAGACGGCCGCGCAGTTCGGAACTGATGCCCGGGCCATCGTCGGAAACCGTCAGCACGGCATGTCCGGAACCGGCTGCCAGCCGGATTTCCAGATGCGATCCCGTGGCGCCGTGTTTGATGGCGTTGTGCAGCAGGTTGCGCGACAACTCACGCAGCATCCAGTCGTGCGCCCGCACCAACGTGCTGACGCTGTGGATCTCGAAGTCGAGGTTCTTCTGGGCGATCAGCGGTGACAGGTCCAACGCCACCGCGCGCACGATATCGGCCAGGTCCAGCACCTGCGCGTCGGACTGCTGGCGCAACTGTTCCACCTTGGCCAAAGCCAGCATCTGGTTGGCCAGCAACGTGGCACGCTCGACCGTGTGGTTGATCTCCTGCAATGCCTGGTGTGCACCCACGTCGCCGCGCAGCGCCGACTGGACCTGGACCTTGAGCACGGCCAACGGGGTGCGCAACTGGTGCGACGCGTCCCGCACAAAACGCTTCTGGTGCTCCAGCAACAGGTGCAGGCGTGCCATGACCTGGTTGGTGGCCTCCACCAGCGGATGCAACTCGCGCGGAAGACCGGGTGCGGTGATCGGGGTCAGATCGCCCTCGGGTCGGGCGCGCAGGCTCGCGCTGAGGGCGCGCACCGGGCGGGTGGCGCGCTGCACCACCAGCACCACCACCAGCGCGATGACGCTGGCCAGCAGCGTCTGGCGCCACAGGGTGTCGATCAGGATCTGGCGCGCCAGCGTGTGGCGCAACTCCAGCGTCTCGGCCACCTGTATGGTCGCCATGCCGCGGCCATTCTGGCTGGCCACCGGTTGCAGCAGCACCGCCACGCGGACCGCGTCACCGCGGAATACGTCGTCGTAGAAGTCGACCAGCGCGGCATAGGGGCCCTGGTCGGGCAGGCGGCCGCGCCACAGCGGCAGGTCACCAAAACCGTCGACCAACCGGCCCTGTGCGTCGGATATCCGGTAGGCCATCCGGCTGCGGTTGTCGGCTTCAAAAGCCTCCAGCGCAGAGTAGGAAACCTTGGCGCGAAAGCGCGCCTGTGTGCCTTCGCCTTCGACCTCGAGCATCTCACCGATCGATTTCGCCGAAGCCAGCAATGTGCGGTCGTAGGCGGTATTGACGGCCGAGAGCGCCTGCTGGTACAAGGTGACGGTGTCGACCAGCATGAACAGCGCAATCGGCACCAGGATGCCCACCAGCAGGTAGCGGCGCAGCGACAGGGCAGGGCGGGGCAGACCCATCTCAGTCATGCCGACGCGCGTCGCCTGG
>JANMYG010000702.1:0-6010 GCA_031381865.1 Betaproteobacteria bacterium
ACGGCGGCCGGAAACAACGACCAGAACAGGACCAAAAAACACGCCACGGGAGCAACCATTCGAGAGAGAAAGCTGCGCACCATATTTCATTTGACAAACACGCTTTGGTCAACCGCTACCGGCGCTGGACCAAAGCCAAAATGCAGGGTGGAGTGTAGTGCGTCCCGCAGCGGGGCCGCACAAGGACATGCCGGCAATTGCTGCGGCATGGGCGGCCGGTCGCCACGGTTCCATCCCGACCCGTTTTCAGTCGCAACCCTTGAACTCGCGCTGCAGACAGCCGCTCGCCAAGTCCTTGGCTTGGGCGATCTGCTCGGGCGTCATCCGCCCCGCAAGGGCGTCGCGGCTGTTCGCCGCGGCCTTGGAACCGGCCGACACGACGCCGAGGTGAAACCACATGTAGGCACGCACCTGATCCGGGGGGACTCCACGGCCGCGCTCATACAGCTGGCCGAGGTCGGTCATCGCGCCGACGTCGCCCTGCGCTGCGGCGAGCCGGGACCACTTGAACGCTTCCGCGTAGTCCTGGGCCACCCCGTCCGAGCGGGCATACATCAGACCCAGGTTGCGCTGCGCGCTGGCATCGCCCTGCACGGCCGCCAACCGGTACCACTTCACGGCTTCGGCGTAATCGGTCTCGACCCCCTGCCCGTAGTCGTACATCACGCCGAGGTTGTACTGCGCACCTGCATGGCCTTGCGCCACGGCCAGCCGGTACCACCGGATCGCCTCCGCGTAATCCTGTTTGACGCCCTGGCCGCGCTCGTACAGGAGGCCGAGATAGGACTGTGCGTCCGGGTCGCCCTGCGCGGCCGCCAGCCGGTACCACTTGAGGGCTTCGGTTGTGTTCTGCGCCACGCCTTGCCCGAGCTCGTGCATCCGGCCGATGTTCATTTGCGCCTTCGCAACGCCCTGCCCGGCCGCCAACCGGTACCAAATGAGCGATACCGCGTGATCGGCGGGCGCACCCAGCCCGCGGGCATAGGTGGAACCCGGGGTGACTTGAGCCTTGGCAATGCCGCGTTCCGCAGCCTGCCGATACCACTTGAGCGCAAGCGCGTAGTCGCGCGGCACACCCTGCCCGCTTTCGTACATGAGACCCAGGTTCGACTGCGCCTTGGCAACGCCCTGCTGGGCCGCCAGGCCGTACCATCTGGCGGCCTCGACGTCGTCCGCCGCCACGCCTTGCCCGGTGTCGTACATCAGGCCAAGATTGAACTGCGCGCCCGCGTTGCCTTGTGTTGCCGCCGATCGATACCACTTCAGCGCCAGCGCGTAGTCCTTCGGAACACCCTGCCCGCGCTCGTACAGGACCGCGAGGTTGAACTGCGCCTTGGCAATGCCGCGCGCAGCCCCCAGCCGGTACCACCTGGCGGCCTCGGAGTAGTCCCGCGGCACGCCCTGGCCGCGTTCGTACATGACGCCCAGATTGGTTTGGGCCTTGCCCATGCCTTGTGCCGCAGCCAGCCGGTACCACTTGGCGGCCTGCGGATAATCCTGCGCCACACCCTGCCCGTTGTCGTACATCAAACCGAGGTCGTACTGGGCGTTGGCGTTACCCTTTTCCGCCAGAGGCAGCAGGATACGCATCGCGTTGGCGTAGTCACCGCGCCCATAGGCCGCCAGGCCATCCTCCAGCGGACCCGACCAGGCGGAACCGACGGCCAGCACCAGCGCGGCCACCACTGCCAATATCTTTCCTTGCACCGAACACCCCCATGAAGTGCGCGCCGGCAGCCCGCGCGTGTTCGCGGCAGCTTGTCGACGGCAAGTGCATTATGTAGGCATGCGCCGGACCAATGGCATGGAGCGGGCGCGTGGCGACGCCATCGCGCCGGCGCACCGCGACGCCGCCACGGCAGCGGTCAACTCAACCGGTCAGGCACCACGGTGCGGTGTCGTGCACCAGCCCCATCCAGATCGCCCAGCCCGAGCTTGCCGCAAGCGCGAGTCCCGCCAGGCGCACTCCCAACTGGCCCGTGCCCGCGCCGCGAAGGCGCAGCCAGAGCCACGGCCCGGCCATCATCGACACGCTGGTGCCGGCGGCGAACAGCGCCATCACCGCCGCGCCGTCGACGGCGCGGGCGCTCAAGGCTGCGACGAGCAGGGCCGAATAAAGCAGACCACACGGCAGCAGTGCCCAGGCAGTGCCCACGAGCAGCGGCGCGCCCCGGTTGTTCGCGCCCACCCACGACCGCACGCGAACCCAGACCGCCCGGCCCGCGCCTTCGAGCCAGACCGGCTGCTGCGCATTGAGCAACAGCAGCAATCCGAGCACCATCGCCGCCACATGGAACAGCGTCCACACCGGCCGCATCACGGCCGACTGGGTGGTCAACCATCCCACACCCTGCATCGACGCTGCCGCGAAGGCGCCGAGGGCTGAATAACCGAGCACCCGGCCAAGCTGGAACGTCCACATGGCGCTGGTCTTGTGCGGCCCCGCAGCCTGTCCGATGCCGGCACACGCGGCGCCGCACATGGCAACGCAATGCGGCCCGCCGACCAGCCCCATCAGCAGGGCGGTCAATGCCAGCGATGTCTGCATCGCAGGTGTTCAGAGGATCTTCGAGAAACGCGCACGGTTGCGGTCGGTCTGAAGATAACGGTCGAACACCATGGCCACCGCACGCACGAAGAACCAGCCCAGCGCAGTCACCTGCACGCCGGTCTGGTCCAACTCGACCAGTCCTTGGTCCTGCAGCGCGCGCAAGGCTTCGAGTTCGGCCGCGAAGTAGCTCCGCGAATCGATCAGGAACGCCAGGTCAATCGGCTCGAACAACCACTGGCCCTGGCACATCAACGCCATGATCACGGCGCGCCGGACCAGGTCGTCGCGCGACAAAGCCAGGCCACGCACAACCGGAAACTGGCCGCGGTCGAGCGCGTCGTAATACTCCTCGATGGTTTTTGCGTTCTGGCTGTAGGTGGCGCCCACGCGCCCGATCGACGACACGCCCAGGGCGATCAGGTCGCAATCGGGCTGGGTGCTGTAGCCCTGGAAGTTCCGGTGCAACCGCCCCTGGCGCTTGGCCACTGCCAGCGGGTCGTTGGGCAGCGCGAAGTGGTCCATTCCCACATACACATACCCGGCCGCCTTCATGGCGGCCAGTGAACGCGACAACATGGCGACCTTGGAAGTCGCGCCCGGCAGTTCGACCGTGACGATCCGGCGCTGCGGCTTGAAGCGCTCGGGCAAATGCGCGTAGGCGTACAGGGCGACGCGGTCGGGCCGCAGTTCAGCGATCTGGGCCAGCGTGCGGTCGAAGGACTCGGGAGTCTGCTTCGGCAATCCGTAGATCAGGTCCACGTTGATCGAATCGAAGCCACGCTCGCGGGCCGCCCGCACCAGTGAAAACACCTGCTCGGCGGGTTGCAGGCGGTGCACCGCCTGTTGCACGGCAGGGTCGAAGTCCTGCACGCCAAAACTCAACCGGTTGAAGCCCAGTTCGGCCAAGGTATCGAGCCGCCCCGCGTCGACGGTGCGCGGGTCCACTTCGATCGAATACTCGCCGGCCGGTGCCAGCTGGAAGTTGCGCCGCAGCATGCCCATCAATGCGCGCAATTCCGCGTCGTTCAGGAACGTGGGGCTGCCGCCGCCCAGGTGCAATTGGGTCACCGTCTGGCCAATGCCGATGTGCTCGGTATGCAGGTCCACTTCGCGACCGAGGTAGCGCAAATATGGCGCGGCACGCTCATGGTGGCGGGTGATGATCTTGTTGCAGGCGCAGTAATAACACAGCGACTCGCAAAACGGAATATGGACATACAGTGACAGCGGCAGTGCCATCGCGGCGGCGCCGGATCGGCGTTGCACCAGCGCCTGCTTGTAGTCCTGGGCCGTGAAAGCCTCGACGAACCGGTCCGCAGTAGGATAGGAGGTGTAGCGCGGCCCGGAAACGTCGAACTTGCGCAGCAACTCCGGCGACAGGGGTTCGACTTCGGCTGGGTGCATGGGGTGTCCTTGGCAAGCCAGCCGAATGTGCCTGAAACAGCCATTCCGGTGCTTGATCTGGATCAAATGGCAAACAGATGGGACGCTGCACAATTGACCTACATCAGGAGCAAACATGTTGAACCCCGTGAATGCGGAACTTCGCAACGGTGAACTTGGGCCGGCAGACGCGCCAAAGGCGGTGACACCGATCGTGCCGCTCAATGCCGGCGCCATCAAGGTGGCCTGCTCGAGCTGCAACCTGCGGGAGTTGTGCATGCCTCTGGGCCTGAGCCACGAAGAACTCGAGCGCATCGACGGGCTGGTCGCGAGCCGGCGCAAGGTCAAACGCGGCGCCTCGCTGTTTCGCAACGGCGACAAGTTCACCAACCTGTTCGCCATCCGCACCGGGTTTTTCAAGACCTGCATCGCGTCCGAGGATGGTCGCGACCAGGTCACGGGCTTCCAGATGGCGGGCGAGATCATCGGGCTGGACGGCATCGTGAACGACCACCACACCTGCGACGCCGTGGCGCTCGAGGACGCCGAGGTGTGCCTGATGCCGTTCGACCGCATCGAGGAGCTTTCGATCGAAGTCCACGCGCTGCAACGCCATGTGCACAAGATCATGAGCCGGGAGATAGTGCGCGAACACGGCGTCATGCTGCTGCTTGGCAGCATGCGGGCCGAAGAGCGGCTGGCGGCATTTCTGCTCAACCTGGTGCAACGCCTGCACGCGCGCGGATTCTCGCAGTCGGAACTGGTGCTGCGCATGACGCGCGAAGAGATCGGCAGCTACCTGGGCCTCAAGCTCGAGACCGTCAGCCGTACCTTCTCGAAATTCGTGGAGGACGGGATCGTGGAGGTCAAGCAGCGCCACATCCGGCTCGTCGACACCGACGCGCTCAAGGAGATCGTCAATCCGAAGGTCTGTTCCTGAGCGCCAGAAGACCTACCGGTCCTCGCCGGGCGACTCGCGGTTGACCTCCGTCGGCGGCATGGCCAGCAATGCGGTCAGGGCGCTCGACACCATCGCCACGCCCCAGAAGACGAAAAACGCCACGGTATAGACACCCTGGCGCGACAGTGCCACCGGTTGGCCGAACCAGTGCAGGTCCTGCGGGTCGACCATCGCGAAGACCAGCATTTCCAGCACGCCCGCAACCAGGAACGCCGGCCACGCGATCCACATCCATTTTTTGGGCAGCATGCTGGATCCTGGTATCGGGGCTCGTAGCTCGGGATCGACGTCAGCGCCTGGCCGCGCCATCGGCCGGTGGCGGCACCGAGCCCGTGGCAGCGTGGTTGCGGCCCTGCACTGCCGGCGCCAGACTCGCCTTCGAATTGCCGAGCGTCTGGTTGATCTCGGTCCCCTTGCGGTAGTAGTCGGCGTCGACCACCGGGTCAGGCCGGGTCACCGCGAGGTACAGCGTGATGAAACTGGCCACCACGACAATCGCCGGTCCGGCGATGACCAGCCAGACATGGCCGAATTTCCACCACGGGGGCGAAGGCGACTGGCCAGGTATGTGGGGGTTCATGTGTTTCCTTAACGTGGAACGAGGAATACCGATTTCTCGCTGACGATGCCCGGCGTGTCGACCGACTCGATCCTGAACTGGATCGGGTGCGACCCGGGAGCCGCAGCTTCATACGGCAGCTGCACGCGTACCGGGACCCAGCGCGACTGCGTCGCATCGACCGCCACCGTGTCTTCGGACTTGACCGCCACGCCCGCCAGCCCGGAGACGGTGATCCGGTAACGCTGGTTCGACTCGGTGGCGTTCATGATCTGCAGCCGATAGACATTTTCGATGTTGCCGCCCGACACGATGCGCGCCAATACGCCGCGGTCGCGCACCACGTCGACCTTGAACGGCGTGCGCAGGGCCAGACTCACCGCCATCGCCAGCACCACGGCGCCCAAAATGCCGGCGTACACCAGCACCCGGGGACGCAGCACGTGGCGCCAGGTCTGGGAGCTGGTCCAGTGCTGGCTGACCGCGTTCTGGGTCGAATACTTGACCAGACCCCGCGCGTAACCCATCTTGTCCATCACCGTGTCGCACACGTCGG
>JANMYG010000734.1:0-11087 GCA_031381865.1 Betaproteobacteria bacterium
GCTTCGAGGGCGCCGGCCAGGCGTTCCTGCAGCGGGTGCGCGACCACGGTGCGCGCACGCTGACCTGCGCCGACGCCATAAGGGCATTGGGCGCATGACCGACCCCCGGCCGCCCGAACTCGTGCCGGCGCTGGCGCCAGGCCAACCCGCCGCCGACCCGGTCGGAATCGGGGCGCCCCGACCGGGCCCGGGCTGGCAGCTGGCGCCCGGGCAAGCCGGCCAGGCGCTGCTGGACTGGGCCGTCGGCTGGTGGGTCGTGGTGCACTTCGGCGCACAGATGCTGGTGCTGATGCTGGCACGCTCGAGTTACCGCGGCCGGCAGCGCCGCGTCATGTACCAGCACCTCTACCTTGCCACCGCGCCGTCGCTGGCGACTTTCGTCGTCATCTCTTCGCTGCTGAGCCTCGTGATCATCCGTATCGTGGTGGCAACGGCCGCCAGTTACGGCTTGTCGCGCTACGCGCTGGACGTGCTGGTGCGCACACTGGTGATCGAACTGCTGCCGGTGCTGGTGGCGCTGTTCGTTGCGGTGCGCTACACGATGCCGGCCGGAGAACATGTGAGCACACTGCGCGGCCAGGGCCAATTGCTGGCCATGTGGCGTGCCGGCGGCGATCCGGCACGCGACGAGTTGCTGCCGCGCGTGGTGGCGGGCGTGTTCGCGGTGACGCTGCTGGCGGCCCTGAGCTGCGTGCTGGCGCTGCTGCTGACCTACGTCAGCGTGTACGGCTTCACGAGCTGGGCCTTTGCCTCCTATACCCGCACCGTGGGACAGGTATTCAACCCCGCGGTGACGCTGATCTTCGCGTTGAAGACGCTGTTTTTCAGCCTGGCCGTGGCGATCCTGCCGCTGGCCCCGCAGCCGCGCCGGCCGGCCGGGGTGCTGGCGCGCAAGCACGACAACGTCGGCCAGCTCGGGCGCTTGTTCGCCGTGGTGCTGGTGGTCGAGATCTTTTCGCTGGTCGGCAACTACTACTGACCGGTACGAAGACGACACCATGGCCCTGGAACCCGAAGCACCCGCGCCCGTGCCCCATCTGGAGCGTAAGGCCAGGCTGCTGCTGGCGCTGATGCTGGTGCTGGTGTCCGGCGCGGTGGTCTACCTCATGTACGCCCGTGGCGCCTTCGAGCGCACACAGCAACTGGTGCTGCTGGCCGATGATTCCGAAGGCGTGGTGGTGGGCATGGACATGACCTTCGCCGGCTTCCCGGTCGGGCGCGTCGGGCGCATCGAACTGTCTCCCGAAGGCAACGCGCGCATCATCGTCGACGTGCCGCGCAAGGACGCCCACTGGCTGCGCACCACAAGCGTCTTCACGATGGAAAACGGTCTGGTCGGCAGCACCAGGATCCGCGCCTTCAGCGGCATCCTGACCGATCCGCCGTTGCCCGACGGGGCCGAGCGCAAGGTGCTGCGTGGCGACGCGGCGGCGGAGATCCCGCGCATGGTCGCCAGCGTGCGCGACCTGGTTGGCAACCTGAGCGCGCTCACGGGCGGCGACGCGCCCCTGAGCGCCAGCCTGCGCCATCTGCAGACGGCGGCCGAACGGCTCAACGGTCCTGCTGGCGCGCTGGGCGTGCTGCTCGGTAACGAAGCCGACGCCCGCAAGGTCAGCCTGGCGCTGGAGCGCACCAACGCCTTGCTGGCCCGGCTCGACGGCCTCGTCATCAAGGCCGACGGAATTGCGCTGCGCACCGACGGCATGGTGGCGAAAGCCGATGCCCAGGTTTTCGGGGCGTCGGGTGTGGTGCCTGAGACCCGCGCCACTGTGGTCCAGCTCAACGGGCTGCTGGCCGACGCGCGCGCGAGTCTCAAGAAGGTCGATGCAGTGCTGGTCGAGGCGCAGGCGATCGGCGCCAATACCCGCGAGGCGACCACCGACCTGGGAAGCCTGCGCAGCGAGGTCGACGCGAGCCTGCGCAAGGTCGAACACCTGGTCAACGAGATCAACCGCAAATGGCCATTCGCCCGCGACACCGAGATCAAGCTGCCATGACGCCGCGCTGGCTCCCCATGTGCGTGGCGCTGCTGGCGCTGGCCGGGTGTGCCAACCGGCCGCCGACGCCGGACTGGCAGATGAACGCCCAGGATGCGCTGGAGCGCGCGGTGCAGGCCTATCTGGCGGGCGATGCGCGCGTGGAAGCACTGGAGTTTGCCAAGGCCCGCTCCGAGGTATCGAGCACCGGCCGGGCCGACTTGCTGGCCCGCGCGGAGCTGGTGCGCTGCGCCGCGCGCGTGGCCAGCCTGGTGCTGGAGGATTGCGCCGGCTTTGCCGCGCTGGCGCAGGACGCCGCGCCACCCGAGCGCGCTTATGCCGCTTATCTGGCCGGCCGTGCGCAGCCGCAGGACGCCGCCTTGCTGCCGCCACAACATCGGGCCTTTGCCGGCGCTGGCGCGCCGTCGGCCGGCTTGAAGGAGATCGCCGATCCACTGGCCAGACTGGTCGCTGCCGGTGTGCTGATGCAGACCGGACGCGCCGATCCGACCGCCATTGCGCTGGCCATCGAGACTGCGTCCGCGCAAGGCTGGCGCCGTCCGTTGCTGGCCTGGCTGGGTGTGCAGGCACAACGCGCAGAGCAGGCCGGGGACGCCGCAGAGGCGGCACGCATACGCCGGCGCATGGCGCTGGCCGGCGGCCCGCCGGCGCGCGCGCCCTGAGGCTACACGCCCTGTTTCAGGTTGCAGGTGAGGCGCAGCAACGCCAATGCATCGTGCAGCGCAGGGTCGAAGTCGCTGCACAGCGTGGCCTGCGCCTCGTCCACGAAATCGCTCCACAGGCGGGCGTAGTCGTCATGGTGTTGTTCGGGTGCATGGTTGTCGATGAACTGCAGCGCCAGTTCAGGGCGAAACCCGGTCTTGCGGATCTTGCGCACCAGCCGCGTGGCCTCCTTTTCGCCGAGCACGGTCTTCGGCGTGGCGCCGGCCGCCAGGCACAGGAACAGCGTCAGCAACGAGCCGTCGTCGCCGTGCCCGCCGGTGGCCTTGCTCCAGGCCGCCGACATCGCCCGGTCGTATTGGTCGACCTCGCCCAGACCGTCCTCGATCCAGAAATACCGCCCCATGAATGCCGGTGTCTGGTCGAACAGTTTCCTGGCTGAAATTGCGGTGTCGAGGATTCTTGGCAGGTCGGAAATCACCGATTGCCGCGCCGCTTCGACCACGGCCCCGAAGCGTGCGGGCAGGTCGCCGGGCATCGGGATTGCGACGCGTGGATTGGTCGCGTCCGGATTGACAACGACCCGGGATGTTTTCTCGATGCTGTCGCGCTTGTCGTGCGAGCCCTGACCGGGCTTCGATGGCTTGCGGCCCAGGCCCGCAATGACACCGCTCGATTGAACGACATCAGGTTTGGTGCTGGTGGTCCCGGGCTTTTTGCGCAGTGCCGCGACCGTCTTCTCGAACGTGACCCAATCCGGGATACCGGTGCGTCCGGCGGCGGCCATCAGCAATGCGGTACGGATGACCGCTTCGGCGTCCTTGCCGGCGTCTTCGAGCGCGCGGGCATCCATGTGCCACTGGCCGGCCAGCCACACGGCGGCGTCGATCACCTGCGCCACCGCGTTGCGCTTGGCGAATTCGGCCTGGTACTCGGCCAGGCTGCGCAGCGACCATTTGGCGAGCTGCGGGATCTGCGCATCGGTGAAGGCGCCGCCTTCGTGCATGCCGAAGTGGCTGTTTTGCGGCATCGCGATCAGCGCCTTGAGCATGTCGGAGCCGCCCTTGGAGCGCGACAGGAACGATGCATCGCGCAGCGACTCGGCCGCCTGGCGCAGGTCGCCGCCGCTGGCGACCTCCAGTTGCAGACTGACCAGGTTCACCAGCCGGTCGCGCGCCCGCTCGAGCTCCGGGCGCAGGAATTCGCTGCCAAAATAGCGCGCGATCTGGACCATGCCCCTGGGTGCGTCGTTGCTGATTTCATCGAGCCGCCGCTGGTCGATGATGCCGTTGCGCACGCCGAACACCAGCGCCTTCTCGAAGAACGGGCGGTTGTCGTAGACGGACAGGGGCGCGTGGCGCGTCGGCATGGCGCGAGCGGCAGGCGTCGCCGGCTAGTGGACAGCATCCGCGAGAGCGCTGGCGCGGGGCGGACAAGTGGCAGTGAATTGCACCGGTTCAGCCTGCTAGATCGCAGATTCCTCGTCCGACTCGCGCGCCGCCGGTGTGGCCTTGCCGCGGTCGGTGTCGCCGGTCTCGACCTTGCCGTCTTCGCCCTCGGGGATCCGGGCCTCGTCCTGCTCCAGTCCCGCATCGTGGTTGCGCGCCTTGGCACGCAGCACCATCAGCGTCTCGGTGAACAGGTCCGGGCATTCGTAGCGCAGCAGCCACGCCAGTTCCATCCAGTCCCGATCGGCCACCTCGTCCTGTTCGATGCGCGGTTTGGCGTAGGCGCTGGCCAGCAATGCCGTGTCCGACAACATCTCGGCGTCGTCTTCGGCCGCGTCGAAGGTGCCGCTGCGCGCAAAGGCCTCGACGCGGCTCCACTTTTCCGAAAAGTAGTCGGCCAGCGCGTCGCTGCCGCCCTCGAGGTCACCGATGGCGTTCAGGAACTCGACCGGATCGGCGTCGTCCCTGAACACGATCGAGTTGAGCATGCCGCGCAGGTGCGTGCGGGTCAGGTCCTTGTACTGCTTCTCGATCACCACCGCGCGCGCGAACTGCGCCGGCGTGACCAGCAGGTTGATGACCGATTCGCGCGAGTTGTCGTATTCGCGGATCACCGCCAGGATGTCCTTGGGCGGCAGTTGTTCCAGCACCACCATCAGTGCCGCGTCACCGTCGGTATTGGCAAGCTGGACCAGCGCCGATTCGGCGCCGACGATATCGCCCGCGGCGATCAGGGTCTGTGTTTTCTCGATCAGGGCGAGGTGGTTCATGGCGGCGCTCGCTCCGGGGTTTCAGTCTTTGCGGTCGAAACCCTGCTCGACCATCCAGTCGGCGCCGGCTTCCTCGCGCGCACGGACATCACCATGGTCGCCCTGGTCCGACGCCGTGAAGGTGTCGTTGCCGTCGCCACCATCGTCACCGTCGCCGGCATCGTGTTCGCCGTCGTGGCTGTCGCCCGTGCTCGCGGCAGGGCGGCTGTACATGTATTCCAGGCCCGCCGCCACCGACAGGAACCAGGCGCCCATCGGTTCCTTGAGAACCACCTGGCTCAGGTCGTGCGCCCAGGTCGGCAAATGGATCGCATCGGCCAGGCTGTCCCAATGCGGAAACTCGTGCGGCTGGTGCGTGAGCAGGTGGTCCATCACTGCCGGCGACTTGAAATTGAAGCCCTGGTGGAACACCACCGCCACCATTTCGGGGCTGAGTTCCATCATTTGCAGCAGAAAGCCGAGTTCCTTGCGTCGCTCTGCCAGCCGCTGCTGCAACACATGCCGGCCTTCCGAATCGAAGGCCATGTCGTCCATTTCCGACTGGTAGGAGGAGCGCAATTCGCGAAAGAATGGGGAGATGTTCATGTTGCTTGTCGGTCCGTGCCAGGTTGGGATGCCAACACGCGGCTGAAGTAGTTGTGCCAGATCTCGCGCGCGGTATCGATCGGGCTGTCGAGCAGGTTGCGCCGGCGGTTGTCGTCGTAGGCCCGGCGCAGGGCGGTGTCCGAGAGCACCTCGTAGGCTTGCTGCGCCGCCCGAAAGCGCTGCGATGCGTCGGCCGCGGCATTGCGGTCGGGGTGGTGCAGCGAAGCCTGCTGGCGATATGCCTTCTTGACTTGGGCCAGCGTGGCGTCGCTGGCCAGTCCGAGCGCTGCGTAGTGGTCGTTCATGCGTTCTCTGGTGTCCGATCGGGAAGCTTCGCTCGGCGTGCGCCGGCTCGTCATGGCCCTGTGGCAGGGTCTGGATGTTCGGCCGGCAAACGGATGGTGCCCAACCTGCTGGACCGGCCTTGCCGGGAGTGTCACGGGCGGCATCGCTGCGGACGGAGGTTCTGGGAGGCGGCATTATGCACTGCGACCGCCGCGCAAGGGTCCCATGGGGTTACTCCGGTGCGCCACCCCGGCGCCGACATCGCGATCCGTGCGGCCGGGCGCATGGCCTGATCAATCGACCGGGCCGGCGTGCGCCTTCATGACCCGCGCAACACACCGAGCGCAAACGGCAGGCTGACCATGCCCAGCAGGGTGGACAACGTGACCAGGCCCGCGACGTAGGCGCCGTTGTAGCCCATGCGTGCGGCCAGTACATAGGCGCTCGAGGCCGTGGGCATGGACGCAAAGATCAACAGCACCGTGGCCTGGTCCGCTGGCAGGCCGAGCAGCCGCGACAAGCCCCAGGCTGTCAGCGGCAGCCAGAAATGGCGGATCGACAGCAGGGCGGCAGCCAGCGTCTTGCCTTGCGCCATCTGGCCGAATTGCAGGCCGGCTCCGGCCGACATCAGTCCGAGCGCCAGCGAGGCGGCGCCGATCCGTGTCACGGCCGGCTCGAGCCACGCTGGTATCGAGAACCCGAGCAGGTTGGCCGCCAGGCCGCTGACGGTGGCGATGATCAGCGGATTGCGCACCAGTTCGCCCAGCAAGCCGCGTTGCGCGTGGCGGGCCATGGGCCAGACCGCGCCGACATTGAGCAGCGGAACGCAGACCCCGATCAGCACCGCGATCAGCACCATGCCCGGCGCACCGACCAGCCGGTCCGTCAGTGCCAACGCGATGAACGAGTTGAAGCGAAATGCGACCTGCGCCGCGGCCGCGTGTTCACGGCGGTCCACATGGCGGCCAATCCACGGCAGTACCGGGACGGCATAGGCGAGCGCGATGCCGACCGCACACAGGGCCAGGCCGGCCACGATCAGCCCCGACGCGGCGTGCAGGTCCAGCGGGCTCCTGACGATCGACTGGAACAGCAGCACCGGGAACAGCAGGTAATACACCAGGCGTTCGACCTGGGCCCACACGGTCCGGTTCAGCGCGGTGTAGCGGCACACCAGATAACCGCAAAGGATCAGCGAGAAATCAGGGAACAGGAGGCGGGCGTAATCCACCCGGGCAAGAATAGCAGTTGGGCCGTGGCCTGTAATGGCGCGGGTTTGTCCCTATGTAGTTGCACGGTGGGCGGCGCAACCTGGGGCAGCTAATATGCCTGCCAGCCCATGGAGGTTCTCCTGCGCCACCGCAGGCACCGCCTTGACCCTCTTTCTTATCCTGGAGATTCCCCCATGTACCGTCGTTCCCTGTTCGCATTGAGCCTGCTGGCGGCTGCCGGATCCGCCCTGGCCCAGGGTTATCCCAACAAGGTGGTCAAACTGCAGGTGCCTTTCGCCCCTGGCGGCACGACCGACATCGTGGCCCGTGTGATCTCCGAGCCGCTCGGGCGGGCGCTCGGGCAAAGCGTGATCGTCGAGAACAAGGCCGGCGGCGGCGGCATCATCGGCGCCAATGAAACCGCCAAGGCGGCGCCCGACGGTTACGCGCTGGGCATGGCGACGGTGTCCACTACCGCGGCCAACCCGGCCATCAATCCGAAGATGCCGTACAACGCGGAGACCGACTTCACCGCAATCATCAATATCGCCGCGACTCCGAACGTGATCGCGGTCCATCCCAACTTTCCGGCCAAGAACTACAAGGACTTCGTGGCGGTGCTCAAGAAGTCGCCGGGCAAGTATTCTTACGCTTCGTCCGGCACCGGCGGCATCGGCCACCTGCAGACCGAGTTGTGGAAGACGTTGCAGGGCGTGTTCGTGACCCATATTCCGTACACCGGCGCGGGCCCGGCCCTGCGCGATACCGTCGGCGGGCAGGTCGAGATAATTTTCGACAACGTGCCGTCGGCATTGCCGCACATCAAGGGCGGGCGGCTGGTGGCGCTGGCCGTGGCCGCGCCGCAGCGCCTGGCGGCGCTGCCCGATGTGCCCACCTTCAAGGAGCTGGGGCTCGAGCCGGTCAACCGGATGGCCTATTACGGCATTGTTGGCCCGAAGGGCCTGCCGCGCGAAGTGGTCGACAAGGTCAACGCGGCAACCCGCAAGGCACTGGAAGACCCGGCGGTGCGCAAACGCATCGAAGACACCGGTTCGGTGGTGCAGGGCAATACGCCGGAGCAGTTCGCGCAACAGATGAAGGACGAACTGGCGGTCTACCGCAAGGTGGTCGAGAGCGCCAGGCTCAAGCTGGAGTGACGGCCGGTCGACCGGCGGGCATCCGCCGGCAGTCCGTGCACGGACCGCGCGTCTGCCGGTGGGCCGGGGTGTTATCTTGTCGCCCATGCACCCTGCCAGCCACCAGTCCATCGACGCATTCATCGACGCCTTGTGGCTCGAGCAGGGCCTGTCGAAAAACACGTTGAGCGCCTACCGGCGCGACCTGTCGCTGTTTGCGGAGTGGTTGTGGACGCAGCGCATGCCGCTCGACGACACGCTCGAGCACCAGATCAGTGGCTATTTCTCGGCCCGCCACGCCAGCACCAAGGCCACTTCGGCCAACCGCCGTCTGAGCGTGTTCAGGCGCTATTTCCGCTGGGCGCTGCGCGAGCGGCGCATCGCGGCCGACCCGACGCTGAAGCTGCGTCCCGCGCGCCAGGCGCTGCGGGTGCCCAAGACCCTGACCGAGCTCGAAGTCGAGGCATTGCTCGAGGCGCCCGACGTGGACACGCCGCTCGGCGTGCGCGACCGCACGATGCTCGAGTTGATGTACGCCAGTGGCCTGCGGGTGAGTGAACTGGTGACGCTGCGCACACTCAACGTGAGCCTGAACGACAACGTGTTGCGTGTGTTCGGCAAGGGCGGCAAGGAGCGGCTGGTGCCGTTCGGGGAAGTGGCCAGCGGCTGGCTCAAGCGCTACCTGGCGGACACGCGTCCGGAAATCCTGGGCCAGCGCCAGGCGGTGGCGCTGTTCGTGACCGCCAGCGGCAGCAACGCGGGCAGCGGCATGTCGCGTGTCATGTTCTGGAACATCGTCAAGAAATACGCATTGCAGGCCGGCATCGCCACCGCGCCGTCACCGCACACCTTGCGTCACGCATTTGCGACCCATCTGCTCAACCACGGGGCAGACCTGCGTGCGGTGCAGATGTTGCTGGGCCACGCCGACATTTCAACCACCACGATCTACACCCACGTGGCGCGGGCCCGCCTCAAGCTGTTGCATGCGCAACACCATCCGCGCGGTTGACCTCGCGCGGTGGTGTGGCCTCAAGCGTTGAGCGACTCGGCCCACGCGAGGGCCTGCAGGTGGGCCCAGTTGACCTGCCGGTTGGTCAGTTGCAACTCGTTGGCGGCACGCGCAAACACTTCGTCGTTGGCGCTTTCACAGGCTTCTGTGAGCTCCAGGAACGGCGCCAGCGCCCCGCGGCGCAGCAACAGCGCCGAGATCACCGGTTCGGGCAGCGAAATCGCTTCGAGCGCCTTTTCCATCGACATGCCAAGCATGGTGTCGAGCAACGAGAAGACCCCGACCACGAACGCGTTGTCGCATTCCTCGGGCGGCAGCAACTCGGCCGCCAGCAGTTCCATCAACCGGCCGCGCACGATGGCCGTGGTTCCCACCGCCGGCGCCACGCCCGCAGCGCGCGAGGTCGTCAGCAGCAAGGCGGCCCAGCGGAAAAGTTTCTTGAGGCCCAGGATCATGACCGCGTGCCGGAAGGAGGTGATTTCGCAACTCAGGCCGAACCCCGACGAGTTGATGAAGCGCAGCAGGTTGAAGGACAGGCTGGCGTCGCGTTTGAGCACCTCTTCGATTTCCGCGGTGGAAGCCTGCTGGCGCACCAGGTTGATCAGCTGGATGATCACCGCCTGGGATGGCCGGACCGTCTGGCCAGTAACCAGCACCGGCTTGGCGAACCAGTAGCCCTGGAACAATTTGATGCCCAGCTCGGCCAGCTGCTTGTGCTGCTCCCCGGTCTCGACTTTTTCCGCGATCAGTTGCGCCTGCGAGTTCTTCTTGGCCAGTTCGACGACACGCCCCAGCAGTTCCGGCCGGACCAGCGACAGGTCGATCTTGATGAACGTGGCCAGCGGCAGCCACTCCTTGTAGGCCGGCATCAGCACCGACTGGTTGAAAGCCAGCCGGAAGCCGCGTTTCCTGGTGTCGGCCAGGGCCTGGAACCGGCCCTCGATTTCGGCTGCGTTGCTGCCGGCAACCGGTGGCATCTCGAGCACGATCCGCTCGGGCTGCACCAGTTCCAGATGCCCGCCGGCCAGGCTGGCATGGGTGCAGTTGACGAACATGGTGCGGTTGTCGATCAGCACCCCGTTGTCGGCGTGCGACAACACATTGAACAGCAACTGCGCATCGCTGGCGGCGTTGTGCGTCGCCGACGGCAGCGAACGGTCGAACAGCTCATAACCAAATACCGCGCCGGACTGGTCCACGATCGCCTGGCGCGCGATCGCGGTCAGCTCGGACTGGGGTGTTTCAGGGGCGGCGGGGAGGTCGGTGATGGTGGACATGGGGCACAGTGTGTTGTGGGATGCCCGATTCTAGGGTCCGACGCTGCTTGCGGCTCGCCTACCGCGCCAGTCAGGCCCACACCACCTGGCTCTTGCTCGCGTACCACGCGTCGAGCCGGTCACCGACGCCGGCTTCGATCCGGCTGCGCTTGATCTTCATGGTGGGTGTCAGGCAGCCGTTTTCGATCGACCAGGGCTCGCGCGCCACCACGAGCATCTGCAAGCGCTCGTAGTCCGCAAGCCGGGCATTCACGTCGTCGAGCAAGCGTGACAACTGCGTCTCGACTACGGCCCTGACCGCCGGGTCGGCCGCCCTGGGGCGCAGGTTCTCGGCCAGCACCACGATGCCATAGGCTGCAGGGCAGCCGACACCGGAGACCATCGACAACTCGACCATCGGGTGTTCATTGATGCGGTTCTCGATCGGGGCCGGCGCCACGTACTTGCCCTTGGAGGTCTTGAACAGCTCCTTGTCGCGCCCGGTCAGCCTGAGCATGCCGTCGGCGCGTCGCTCTCCCATGTCGCCGGTGCGAAAGAAGCCGTCCTCGGTGAAGCACTCGGCGGTCAGGTCCGGGCGCTTGTAGTAGCCCAGCATCTGCCCGGGCGACTTGATCAGGATTTCGTGCGCATCGCTGATGCGGACCTGCACGCCTTCATACGGCACACCGACCCATCCCGGCGCGTTCATGGTCTCGGTCGAAATATG
>JANMYG010000745.1:0-2297 GCA_031381865.1 Betaproteobacteria bacterium
ATCTCGCGGTGACGCAGGAACGCCACCACTTCGAACAGTTGCCGCTCAACCATGGCGGCTCTGCCGATCGGATCGCTCAGCCAGCGAGGTAACTCGTTGGGGAGATGCTCGAAAAACAGCGCGAGGCTCGCGGTCGCGGTCACAAGGGCGTCGAACCGTGCCCGGATGGCGCTGTTGCCCCCGAACTGGTCGACCACGGCGTCGATGTCGAGGTGCTCGGCCGCGACCGGTGGGCGGCCGGGTAGCACCCGCCAGTGGTGCAGCAGCGCGATCGACTCCGTCTCCCCGGCGAGGATGCCTTCCGTGACGCTCTGGTTCGCAGCCAGTTCGCGCCACGCACCGAAACCCGGCCCGGCCATGCGGTACATGCCGTACTGCCAGGCGGCAGGCAGCTCGAAAAGGTTCGCCGTGGTGTACGGATCGGCCAGTTCCCTGTCGGTGATCGGGACCCGCTTGACAAACACGGGCACGCCATCGACAGCGGTCCTAGAACAGCCGCCGCCCACGCCGACGCCCACGGTTGGAGCGTCCCGCACGAACGCCGCCACTTCGTCGTCGCGAAGGGCGGCCAAGGTCGTCGCGACTCGGTCGTGGCGCGAGCGCCGGGCGGGGAGCATCGGCGAATCTTGCCACTCAGCGACCGCGATTTCGACGGCATGCCGAACACGATCTGGCGGCCAGTCGTGTTCTTCGCCGCCGTTGCCGGCGTTGGCCTTCCACCCGCGGCTTAGACACGTTGGCACGCAAACCTGGGGACAAATCCTGAAGCGACCCGCTTCTCAGGCCAAGGCCTCGCGCTGAACTCATCGATCAGCGCATCAGGGCTGGTCACTTGCCAGTGGCACCGTGTTGCTCCAAACCGGTCGGACGGGAACGACAGCTCTTGGTCGATCCCGGGTGCTCGAATTGCTGAAATTCGATTCCCATTGCCGACAGGCCACGGCATGCCTGAACGGCCGGTCTGGAGCAAGCAGTTCCAATAGTCGAATGACTCGTGCCAGTCTCTTCCAGTCATCCGCCAAATCATGGAAACCCGCGCCGGTTTCGTCGCGCTGGTTTTCGCTGGAAATACTGCGGAATGCCGCCCCGTAAACCTTGGCCCTGCCATGTCGGCTCACACCCCAGCCGCCGTCAGCCCTTCGGAAAATCGGTCGCCACCCCGGTGTCGCGCCAGGCCTCGATCTCGGCCAGCGTGGCCTGCAGTTTGCGCACCACGGTCTGCACTCCGAACGCGCCCAGCACCAGGTGGCGCGGCGGATTCTCGATCTGGGTGATATGCAGCATCGCCTCGGCCGCGCGCAGCGGGTCGCCGGGCTGGCTGCCGCTGCCGTCGACGGTGCCCTTGAGCCGCGCGCCCGCCGTGGCGGCGTAGTCGGCGATCCGGTTCGGCGTCTGGCGCAGCGAACGCCCCGCAAAATCAGTGCGGAACGGCCCCGGCTCGATGCAGGTCACGTTGATCCCTAGCGGCGTGCATTCGGCCGCCAGCGCGTCCGACCAGCCTTCGACCGCATGTTTGCTGGCCGCGTAATAACCCGAGCCCGGCAGCCCGATCAGGCCGGCCACGGAGCTGATGTTCAGGATATGGCCGCGCCGCTGCGCCCGCATGCCCGGCAACACGGCCCGGGTCATCGCGAACAGGCCGAACACGTTGGTATCGAACATGGCGCGGATCGGCGCGTCGTCGCCCTCCTCCACCGCCGCCTGGTAACCGTAACCGGCGTTGTTGACGAGCACGTCGATGCGGCCGAAGCGCGCCAGCGCCGCCGCCACGGCGGCGGCGACCTGCGCCGTGTCGGTGACGTCCAGGTCGAGCGCGAGAGCGCGCGCCTCGCAGCCGCGCACCAGGTCGGCCACACGCGACTTGTCGCGCGCCGTGACCACCGCGCACCAGCCACGGCCGAGCACGGCCTGCGCCAGTGCCTCACCGAATCCCGATGAGCAGCCGGTGATGAACCAGACCGGTGTACTGCCGGCGGCCGCAGCCTCGCTGCCGTTTGCCGTGCTCATTGCAGCGCCGAGAACTTGGTCGGGTTCAGCATCGTGTTGGCGACATTGCCGACGATGATGCCGTCCTTCTCGGATTCGGCCCAGGCCTCGCGCCACTCGGGGTCGGCCTGGAACAGCGCCCACTTGCGCTGCTGTTCCTCGAGCGACTCCCAGACCAGCATGTACACCAGTTCCAGATGCGAGGGGCCGATCAGCGTGGTCCAGAAACCGAGCTGCCGGATGCCCATGCGCTCCCAGATCTTCAGTGTCCTGGTCTCGAAACGCTTGAGCAGGGCCGGCATGCGGCCGGG
>JANMYG010000200.1:0-2088 GCA_031381865.1 Betaproteobacteria bacterium
TTCGGCAGGCAGACGCGACCGTACATCGGGTGCTCGACCCATTCCAGCGCCCGGCGCGCATGCATGTGCTTGTCGTTGACCACCTCGTCGAGGTCACGCACCGGCGAACACGGCACGCGGTTCTTCATGAGCAGGTCGAACAGCTCCTGCTTGGCATAAAGCGAGGTGAATCCAGCCACCAGTTCGTCGATGTCGTCCATGTGCGCGACGCGGCCCTTGAGGTCGGCATAACGCGGATCGGTCAGCAGGTCGTTGCGCTGCATCAGCGCCAGCAGCGACCTCCAGTGCGTCTCGCTGACGCAGATGATGGCGATGAAACCGTCGCTGGTCGGATACACGTTGTAGGGCGCCTCGGCCAGGCCGCCATGGCGGTTGCCGGTGCGCGCCGGCACCGAGTTGCCGGCGCTGTAGTGCAGGCCGAGATTGGACGCCAGCGACGCGTACACGGCCTCCTGCATCGACACCTCGACCAGCCGGCCGACACCGGTCTTCTCGCGCTCGTAGAGCGCCGTCATGATCGCCCCGTACAGGTGCACGCCGCCCGAGAAGTCGCACAGCGCCGGCCCGGCCTTGACCGGTGGCCGGTCGGGAAAACCGGTCACGTTCATGATGCCGGCCATGGCCTGCACCGTGAGGTCCATGGCGGGGTAGTTGCGGTTCGGCCCCGAACGCCCGTAACCGGAGCCGGCGCCGTAGATCAGGCGCGGGTTGATCTGGCGCAGTGTCTCGTATCCGACACCCAGGCGCTCCATTGCGCCCGGTGCGAAGTTCTCGACCAGGATGTCGCCTTTGCCCACCATCTGCTTGAGCAGTTCGACGCCGCGCGGCTTCTTGAGATTGAGCGTGGCGAAGGTCTTGTTCGAATTGAGCATCGCGAACGGCAGCGCAGCGCCGCCGACGACGCCGCGCCGGCGCAGGTTCTCGCCGCCCTTGGCCTCAATCTTGATGATGTTGGCGCCGGCCATGGCCATCAGGAAAGTGCAATACGGGCCGTTGTAGATCTGGCCCAGGTCGATGACCGTGACGCCTTCGAGCGGGTAATGTGCTGCCATGGTCAGTTTCCCTTGAATGCCGGGGCGCGCTTGGCGGCGAACGCGGCCGGGCCTTCCTTGGCGTCCTCGGTCGCCATCAGCAGGCGGTTGATCACGGCTTCCATGCGCAGGCCGGTGGTGAGGTCCATGTCGCGGCTGCGCACAGCCAGCTCCTTGGCCGCCTGCACCGCCAGCGGCGCGTTGGCGGCGATCTTGCGCGCATAACCGTAGGCGGTGGCCAGCAGGTCGGCCTGGGGCACCACCTTGTTGACCAGCCCCCACTGCTGCGCCGTCGCCGCATCGAGGCCCTCGCCGGTGAGCAGCATTTCCATCGCCACCGCATACGGCAGCTGGTCGAGGATGCGTTGCGTGCCGCCGTTGCCGGGAATCACGCCGCGCTTGACCTCGGCCAGGTTGAAGGTGGCGTGGCTTGCGGCCACGCGGATATCGGTGGCCAGCATCAGCGTCATGCCCCCGCCCAGGCAATAACCGTTGACGGCCGCCACCACCGGTTTCCACACCTCCAGACCGCGGTTGAGCAGTTGGTCGCGCTGGGTCAGCCACATGTCCGACAGACCCGGTGGCGCCGTGAGGAAACTCTTGATGTCGGCGCCGGTCGTGAATGCGCGCTCGCCCGCGCCGGTGATGATCGCGACCCGGATCGCCGGGTCGTCGCGCACCGTGCACCAGGCGCGCGACAGCGCCTGGTAGTGCTCGGCGTCCATGGCGTTGAGCCGCTCCGGGCGGTTGATGGTGATGAGGGCGATGCCCTCGTCGGAGACGTTCAGGTCGATCGCCATGGTCAGACCGCCGCTGCCCGTCTGCCGCCCAGCAGGTCGCGCGCAATCACCATACGGTGCACCTCCGAGGGGCCTTCACCGATTCGCTTGATGCGCATCTCGCGGTACCAGCGCTCCAGCGGCAGTTCCTGCGCCACGCCCATGCCGCCCAGGATCTGGATGCAGCGGTCGACGACGCGCCCGGCGGTTTCGGTTCCGTAGACCTTGGCCACCGACGCGTCGACCTTGATGTCGCGCCCCATGTCGGCGTTCCAGGC
>JANMYG010000206.1:0-1868 GCA_031381865.1 Betaproteobacteria bacterium
GCGCGACGTGGCCCAACAGGCAGGGCTGTCGTGGGACAACATCGGCGCGGCGCTCAAGCGCGAGGGGCGCCTGCACCTCGAGACCTATTGAACCGCCTGCTCCCGCTGCCTGATAGACGTTCGTCGAAAAGCACGGCGGTCCGCAGGCCGCATTGTTTTTGGTTCGCGTAGGCACCTGGCGCCCGCTTCGTTTCATTCACGGTTTAGCCATCGAGTCGGGATGCGCGGTGGTACTATCGGCAATACCGTGAAAAAGCTGCCCAAGATCGTCATCGACACCAACGTGCTGGTGTCTGCGCTCCGGTCCCGCAGAGGATGGTCTTTCGACCTCTTGACAAGGGTGGGAAAAGGGCAGTTCGAGCACGTCATCACGGTGCCGCTGGTCATCGAGTATGAGGATGTACTGCACCGCAAAGATATGGTTCCCATCTCAAAGGTGGCCGTCGATGACGTGCTGGACTACGTCTGTGCCAGTGGACTACGCCAGAAGGTGCATTTTTTGTGGCGCCCGAAGCTGACTGATGTCCGTGACGACATGGTGCTGGAGGCAGCGTTCAATGGCCAGTGTGATGCCATCGTCACCTGGAATGTTCGTGATTTTTCCGCGGCGGCGGCGATCGGAATCGACGTTGTGAGCCCCGACTTGTTTGTGAAGCGTTTGAAGGAGCCTGCACCATGAGCGCACTCAGTGTCCGTTTGCCCGAATCCCTGCATAAGTACGCCAAGGAATATGCGGCTCAAGAGGGTATTTCCGTCAATCAACTCATCAGCACGGCGCTGGCGGAAAAACTGTCCGCGCTGGCAACGGAGGATTTTCTGGAACTGCGCGCCAAACGCGGCAGTCGCAGGAGGTTTGACGCAGTGCTGGCAAAGGTGCCTGATGCGACGCCCGAACCTCGGGACCGCAAATAGTCAAGCCTTGGATTGCCGACCGTAGCCGGATTGATGACCGACTTTTTCGAGTTCGACGAAAGCCTGGTCGAAGGGTACAGATGCTTTTTGATCAGCCTGACGTCGGCTCGCGCGCCGGACATTCGCCAAGTCGTGGCGGCCGCGCTGGACTGTGGTGACTGTTGGCCAGAGCCAGTGGTTCAGCCAAATGCCAATTGCAAGCGCGCCGACGTGGTACAGAGCCCCGCTGCGCGCGGCGAACCGGAGCCCGCCCGCGCCGAAAAATGTCGGTCAGGAAAGCCAGATGGGCGGGCGGACGACATCACGCTGTTGTTCCGTCAGATGCAGGCCTTGACCATTGCCGCTGCCGGGCAAAGTCATGTCGTTGCAACAGGCGCCGGATCGGGCACCACCTCTACCCACGGACCACCATGAACCTGCAGGACTGGATCGGACGCAGCGAAACCGTCGACGACGTGGCCACCGCCACCCCGTACGCCGCGCTGGCGGCCACGCTCGACTGGCCGATGCCCGCGGGCGGTTACCGTCCGGCGCCGGGAACGCAATTGCCTGCGCTGTGGCACTGGCTGTATTTCCTGCCGATCCACGCGCAGTCGGAAATCGGTCCCGACGGGCACGCCAGGCGTGGCGGTTTCCTGCCGCCGGTGCCCTTGCCAAGGCGCATGTGGGCCGGCAGCAACTTCGTGTTCCATGCGCCGCTGCATGTGGGAGATGCGCTTTCGCGCAGTTCGACCATCGTCGATGTCGAGCAGAAGTCGGGCCGCAGCGGCAGCCTGGTGTTCGTGAAGGTGCGCCATGAGTTGCGCCGCAATGGCAGCGCCGAAGTGGCCCTGACCGAGCACCACGACATCGTGTACCGGCCGGCCCCATCGCCAGGTGATATTGCCCCGCCACCGCAGGCCGCACCTGCGCAGTGGGACTGGGAACGCCGCATCGTGCCCGACGAGGTGTTGCTG
>JANMYG010000766.1:0-2859 GCA_031381865.1 Betaproteobacteria bacterium
GTGGCGGCGCGGCGACTGCGATTCGCACTGCGGTCGCGTCGGAGGCCGCGCGCCAGGGGGTCGAATACGTCGCGGGTAGCGAAGGCACGCTGTGGGACTTCTTCAAGACCGTCGAGTTCTGGCAGGGGGATACATTGCTCACGCCGGTGGTCGTGCTCGACCAATTCGAGGAGCTTTTCACCTTGCAGTCCGAGGCGGCGCGCGAGGACCTGCTGGCCGAGCTCGGGCCGATCGTGCGTGGCGTGGCGCCGAGCGGACTTGCAGGGCTCGGCGACGCACCGCCACCGCTGCACGTTGTGCTGTCACTGCGCGAGGAATTCCTCGGCGTGCTCGACGACGCGGCCGACCGGATCCCGCAGATCATGGATCATCGCTTCCGCTTGACGCCGCTCGGGCGCGCCGATGCCGCCGAGGCCATGAGCGGGCCGGCGGCGGTGGACGACGAATCGCTGGGCAGCAAACCGTTCGTCCTCGCGCCAGCCTTCGTCGATGAGGTACTCGACTACCTTTCGTCGCATGCCGGCGCTTCGACGGCCGCGCGCCGGCAGATCGAGCCGTTTCACCTGCAACTGATCTGCCGGCGTATCGAGGAGAGGGTCGCGGCGAACCCGGCCCTCGGCACCGCCGGCCGGCCGTTCGAGATGGCCGACTTCGGAGGTGTGGAGGCCATGTCCGAGACGCTGACGGCGTTCTACACGCGGGCGGTGGGCGGCATCGCCGGGCGCCAGCAGCGGGCGGCCGCTCGCCGGCTGTGCGAGGAATTCCTGATCAGCCCTGAGGGCCGACGGCTCAGCGTCGAGGAGACCGAGATCCGTCAGCAGGTCGGGCTCGCGGAGCCATCGCTTCAGCATCTGATGGTGGCCCGCCTGCTGCGCACCGACCGGCGCTCGGACGCCACCTACATTGAGCTCGGCCACGACGCACTCGTCGAACCCATTCTCGCGACGCGCCGGGCCAATGCCCTCGTGACCGGCTGGGTGGCCAAGGCGGCGGGCGGGCTCGGTGTTTCGCTGGCTGCACTGCTGGTGCTGGTCGGGCTGGTCGCCCTTATTGGGGTGCTGATGACGGATGCGGAATCGGACAGCCCGCGTTCCTGGGAGGCGGCGGTCTTAGTCGTCACCGTTGGCATGATTGCCGCCGCACTGGCGAAAATCTCTGTCTCACTTCTGCAGTCCGGCATACGCACCCACCGCCGCTTCGCCAGGAGCCCGCAGACACGCCGAAGTGCCGCGTCGAAGCCTGGCGCGGCCCCGGTGTCCCCGGGCCGGCGCAGGGTTGGACAGGCGCTGCAGGCGGCGGGCATCGGCATCTGCGGCTTGGCCATAGCGTTCGCCGTGTTGAACCTGATCCTGGTGGTTGCGTTGGCGCGCTACGGTGTCCAGGTGCCGCCATGGGCCTCATGGATGCTGTCCAAGGGTCAGGCAGAGGCGATGGTCGCGCACCCGTTGCGTGAACTGGCGTGGCAGTTCTTTGATCCGGTGGTGATGTGGTTGGCGGGCGCGGCATGGGCGCGCTGGGGTGAAGAGATCGGTGCTCCGGGCAGCCGCGCGCCGCTCCCGGCGTCCCTCGGTCGGGCGCGTGACACCCTGGCCGTCACCGCGCTGGTGCTGATCATGATCGCCGCGTGGGTGGGTCGGTACTGTGCCGGGGTGGGCGAGGGCTACCTTCCGGCTGGGTGGCCCGAAATTTTTGACTTTTTCGAATTTCAGCGCAGTTGTCACTTTGCACATTTCGGCATCGACGCCGGCGACCCGGACCAAATTGACGTTTTACTCGCGCCGTTCTGGCTCGCCCTGGCGGCGCTGCCGCGCACGTGGGGATGGATTGCCGCCAGGTTGGCCGGTCGCTTCGCCAGCAAGGCGTGATCCGGGAAATGATGCCGTCGCAGCGCCTGTCGGCATCGGGCACTGGGGACAACCAGACCCTGGGCGTCCCGTCCGCCCAGTGTGGCGCCCGATCGCAGGTCTTGCGGACGAAGCTCTTGCGCGCGCCAGACCGGCCGCGCGCGAACGCGCCGGCACCAAGTCACCGAGCCAATCTGCGTTCCGACGGGCGGTTGCGAGTGGCACGTGCTCCGGCGGGCATCCTGCGGTTTTCACCGTCAAACCGATGAGATTACGGACGCGGCCAGGACGGTGACGGCGGCCGCGTAGCGCTCGTCGCGCACAGCGCGGCGCTTTCGATCAACACTTTCCAGATCTACCGCGGCGGCGAGGCGGCGCACCTGTTCGCGCGTTGGCTCGCAACGCCGCACCGGGTGTACGGCGGCACGGCGTTCTCGGTCGAGCCATGCCAGCTCGGGCGCGGCAACGAGGAGGCGCTGGAATCCGGCGCGTGGTGGTTCTACGCGCACCTGGGCTTCGCGCCGCGCGCGGCCGATGCGCTGGCACTGGTGGCGCGGGAGGGCGGGCGGATCGCACGCACGCCCGGCCATTGCAGCAGCCGGCCGACGCTCAAGCGGGTGGCGCGGCGGCATTTGTTCTTCGATCTTGAAAGCGCAGCCAAAAATCACCTCTCTCGGGCGTCGTCTGCGGGTTATCCCTTGTCATCAGGCCGATTCCATCGGTCCCGCAAACCCCGGGCGCAGCCCATGCCCACGACCCGTGGCGCCGGGCCACTCGATCGACGATGGTTGACTTCACTCAAGCCGCTTGCAGCGCCTGGCCACGGGCCGGCGCCCGAGGGGGTGCCCGCGCCTGCAGCCCCAGGTGCGTGGGGATGTTCTCGATCACCGGCTGCTCCAGGATCGCCGCAATGATCTTCAGCTCGCCGCCGCAGTTCGGGCAGTGCTCCAGGTCGAGATCGAACTACGCCGTAGATTCCGGCCAGGTCAGGATCTTCAGCTGGCCTGCTCCAAAC
>JANMYG010000782.1:0-8654 GCA_031381865.1 Betaproteobacteria bacterium
GGCTGCGCCACCGGTATCCACCAGCATGATGTCCGGACACATCGAGACCATGCGCGCCGGGCCGAAGATGGTGGCAAAAGCCACATCCTTGGCGTCGCGCCCGGTGGCCACGCGCACCACATGGTCGACCGGCGCCATGCCGGTGGGGTCGAAGCGGACCCAGCGACCACCCACGTAGGCCTCGAAAATCGCATGGAAGTCCGGTGGCGGCTCGGGGAAATTGGCGTAGCCGCTGACCAGCCGGGCCGGGATGTTGAGTGCACGGCAAAAGGTGACGGCCAGGTGCGCGAAGTCGCGGCAGACACCCGAGCGCTGCACGAACACATCGCGCGCCGTGGTGGTGGCATTGGTGGACCCGATGCGGTATTCGATATTGGCGCAGACCCAGTCGGAGATCGCCTGCACGCGGCTGTGCCCGCGCGGCAAGCCACCGAACAGCTTGATTGCGGCCGGCCCCAGGTGGTCGGATTCACAGTAACGCGTGGGCATCAGGAAACGCAGCACGTTGTCGGGAATCGCGTGCACCGGCACCTCGGGCGCCTGCAGGTCGGGCGGCTCGATGAACCGGTCCACGATGGCGCTGTAGTGCACCTGCAGCGGGCCGGCCTGGGCCCGCAGGCGCAGGAAGCGGTTGCCCGAGCGCGGATCGGAATAGGTGCGATACGGCACGCCGGGCTCGACCCACAGCGTTTCCTCCACCAGCGCCTGCCCGACCGAAGCGCTCGCGTCGCCGAGCGGGAATTCAACCACGGGTTGACCCTGCGGGCTGGCGCCGACCGCGGCGTGGATCAGGAACACGAACTCGCACTCGCCACTGAGTTCGTAAGCCAGAGTGCAGTCGATTTTCATGCGCAGGTGGCTGCTCGCCGCCGCGGCATCGGCCGGCACTGGCGCGGCATCCTGGAACGCCACGGCGTCGCGCTCGGCGCGGGAGATCTCGGTCATCTGGTTTCCTGTTCAACGGGGGTGGCGCAAGGGCGCGCGAAGCAGGCCATTGCACCATGCCGGGCGCCTTTGGCACGTCGGCCAAGGCGCGGGATGCGCGTCGGACAAGGCCGGGCCCGCGGCCCGCGGCTCGCAGGTAGGACATCGACTACCACGATCGGTCGTCTGGTCCGCTGTGCACCGCCGCGCAGGCGGCACACACTGCAAACACGTGACAAACGGCGCCGTGAACCAGGCGGCCAACCGGTCGTCGACTTAAACACCAAGGAAACAACCATGAAGAAACTGCTCAGAAACGTATTGGCCGTGACGGCCGTGGCGATCGCCACACAGGCCATGGCCCAGGTCACCTTCTACGAACGCGAAGGCTTCGCGGGACAGACCTTCACCACCAGCCGGACGGTGCCCAACTTCGAGCGCTTCGGCTTCAACGACCGCGCGTCGTCGGTGCTGGTCTCGGGCCAGCGCTGGGAGATCTGCGAGGACGCGCGCTTCAGCGGGCGCTGCGTGATCGTGCGGCCGGGGCAGTATCCGTCGCTGGCCGCGATGGGCTTGAACAACCGTATCTCCTCGGTCCGGGCCGTACGCGGCAACGCGCGCTTCGCCGACGGCCGTTATGCACCGCAGCCGGCCGTGACCTACGACGCGCGACGGCGCGACAACGAGCGCCTGTTCGAGGCCAACGTGACCTCGGTGCGCGCCGTGGTCGGGCCGCCGGAACAACGTTGCTGGGTCGAACGTGAACAGGTGGCGCAACAGCCGGTCAGCACCTCGAACGTGCCGGCGGCGATCGCGGGCGCCGTCATCGGCGGCATCCTCGGCCACCAGATCGGTGACGGTCGCGGCCGCGACCTGGCCACGGTGGGCGGCGCGATTGCCGGCGGCGCCATTGGCACCACGATCGGCCGCGACGGCCGCCCGACACAAGCCGCCACGCGCGACGTGCAGCGCTGCAGCACCGTGCCGAGCCAGGCCCAACCGGCGCTGTGGGATGTGACCTACGACTTTCGCGGCCAGCAACACCGGGTGCAGATGAACACGCCGCCCGGAGCCACGGTCACGGTCAACCGGCAGGGCGAGCCACGCGCGTAGGACAGCTACTACCAACAAGCGCGGCTTCGTCCGCTGTTGCCGGTAGGTCGCAATCCAGATACTTGGCGCACCACAACAACCCGTTTCGGAGGAATCAGCATGAGCAGTGCAGCGTTATTGGTACTCGCGGTCGCGATAGTTCCCGCGTTCGGAGCGGCGGTGTGGGTATGGCTGGCGAACGCCCGCGAAATCGACGCCCTGCAGTCGTTTGCGGGATTTGAAGGCATGCATTTCGAGGACTGAGCAGGCGTGCCTGCGAGGAACCCGGACCGGGTGGGGACAAGCCCCGTGTTTCATTTTATTTTCAACTCAAGAAGGACTGCCATGAACAAACATTTCAATCTCAAGGCTTCGCTGATCGTCGCCGCCATGCTGGCACTGGCGGCAGGACAAGCCCAGGCCATGACCAAGGCCGAATACAAGGCCGACAAGGCCCGCATCAGCGCCGCCTACAAATCGGAGAAAGCGACCTGCGCGCCGATGAAGGCGAACGCCAAGGACATCTGCGTCGAAGAAGCCAAGGCCAAGGAAAAAGTAGCCAAGGCCGAACTGGAATTCGCCTACAGCGGCAAGCCGGCCGACCAAACCAAGGTCGCCAAGGCAAAGGCCGAGGCGGCCTACGCGGTGGCCAAGGAAAAGTGTGACGACCAGACTGGCAACGCCAAGGATGTGTGTGTCAAGGAAGCCAAGGCGGTCGAGGTGAAGGCGCTGGCCGATGCCAAGATGGGCAAGCAGATCGGCGAAGCCAAGAAGGACGCCGCCCAGGACAAGCGCGACGCCGACTACAAGGTGGCGGCCGAGAAATGCGAATCGCTGGCGGCCGATGCCAAGACCAGCTGCATGGCAGCGGCCAAGGCCAAATTCGGCAAGTCCTGAGATCGGGCCTGGGCATGACCCGGTCCGTCGACACCCGGACGCGTCTGGGTGCATCGCGAAGCTCGGCGGCGAAGTTGCCGCACGAGCGTGACGAGTCGGTGGGAGTGACTGCCGGCGTCGCCAGCGGCGCGGTCCAGCAGGCCAACCGCGACCTCGCGCGCGGTCTGCAGGACACCGACCGCGGCGCCGAGGCCGGCCGCGTCTACGAACAGCTGCAGTCGGGCGACACCGGCCCGGAGGATGAAGACGCCGACCCGGTGGGTCCCGTGCAACCGGGCCACCGGCCAGCGGGTCCTGCTCACAGCGGCTGAACGCGCCGGCCGCGCGGGCTTTGTCGTGCTGAAGAATTTCAGTGTTCGAAGGCTCTTCCCGCGGACAACAAGCGGTCAACTGGCGTTTCTAGGTTCCACTGCGCTTGCGCACCTGCACATCCACATCCATGCCCAGGAAATCACCTGGAAAACCATGCCATGCGCCGCTCACGGGCGACGCGAAACGCGCGTGGCGCGCCACGCCGACGCGGATCAGGTCGGTGCCGCCGATCAGGTTGTTGGTCGGGTCGAACGGAATCCAGCCCGCCCCGGGCAGGTACACCTGCACCCAGGCGTGGGTGGCACCCGCGCCCGCGCCGGGCTGGGCCGGGTCGTCCAGCCACGGCGTGTACAGATAACCCGACACGAAACGCGCGGCGTAACCCAGGCGGCGAACGGCCTCGATCATGAGCGTGGCGAAGTCGCGGCAGGTGCCGCTCTGCAGCCGCAGCGTTTCATAGGGCGTCTGCACGCCTTCCTGGTAACGCGCTTGGTAGAGCATCTGGTCGCGGATGAACTGGGTCATGGCCACCAGCAGCTCGCGCGTGCCGGTCGCGCCGGCGCCGTCGACGAACTGATTGGCCCACTGCAGCAGCTCACCATCCGGGTCGTCGTAATAGGGAAGCAGGTAGTGCGCCAGCACCAGCCGTTCCTCGGCGTCGTAGTCGAACGGGTAGCTCTGCGCGTGCGCGCTCAGCGGCAGGTCGAGCGCGCGCGTACCGGTGTGTTCGACCGAAAACGAACACACCACCTTGAACTCGCTGGCCGGGCTTTGCGGTTGCACCAGCGCCACCGAGTTGGAATACGCGTCCTGGATCAGGCGGATGTCCACCGGCTGCGGCGTCACCACCATGTCGGTCGCGAGCACCCGCAGGTCATGGCTGCCGCGCGGGCGAAACAGCACCCGGTGCTCGCGCAGCGTGACCGGTTGCGCGTAGCGGTAGTGGGTGGTGTGGCTGATGTCGAAGAAAACGGACATGGCCCGATCATGCCGCCGGCAACGCGGTGGTTCCATCAGTGGCCGCCGCCCGCCGCTGTAGTTGGCGTCCTACCCGTGGCGGCGTAGGAACCGGCCGACCGCCGCCGGATGCGCCGTCTTACCGCCGACCGCGTCCGGCAGGCCTGCCAGGCCCGACGGCGAGCCCCTAAGATGGGCCACTGCACAACGCACCGCACGGCAACACCACAGCATGCAAGCCAAGCTCGGTTCCTTCTGGGCCCTGGTCAAACAGGTGGCGCGGTCGTGGCTGGACGACTACGCCATGAGCATGGGTGCGGCGCTGGCCTACTACACCGTTTTTTCACTCGCGCCGTTGTTGCTGATCGTGATTTCGGTGGCGGGGCTGTTCTTCGGCGAGGACGCCGCGCGTGGCGAGATCGTGGCGCAGCTGCGCTCGGTGATGGGAGAACATGGCGCCGTCGCCGTGCAGGACCTGCTGGCCAGTGTGCAGCAGCCGGGCGAAAGCCTGGCCGCCACCGCGCTCGGCCTGTTGTTGCTGCTGGTCGGCGCCACCACCGTGTTCGGCGAACTGCAGGATTCGCTGGACCGGATCTGGCGCGTGCCGGCGCGTGCCCATGCCAGCGGATGGCTGGTGCTGGTGCGTACACGCGTGTTGTCGTTCGGCATGATCCTGGCCATCGGATTCCTGCTGGTGGTGTCGCTGGTGGCCAGCACCGCGCTGGAGGCACTCGGGCAACGCTGGGACCTGATGCTGGGCGGCTGGTACCCGCTGGCCGTGGCGACCAACGCCATCGTCGCGTTCGTGCTGATCGCCGCCATGTTCGCCCTGATCTACAAGGTGATGCCGCGGGTGCGGGTGATGTGGCGCGATGTGTGGATCGGCGCCTTGTTCACCGCCCTGCTGTTCACGCTCGGCAAGTACCTGATCAGCCTGTACATCGGTCGCAGCGGCGTGGCCTCGGCATTCGGCGCCGCCGGTTCGCTGGTGGTGGTCCTGCTGTGGGTCTACTACTCGGCCCAGATCTTCCTGATCGGAGCCGAGTTCACCTGGGTCTATGCAAACTGGTACGGCTCCAGAAGCCCGGCGCGCGCCCAGCAGGACCCGATGTACCCGAGCGGCAACCAGAACCTGTCCTGATACCGTACTGCGTTCGACCATCAAGAGAGAGCGCCGGGCTTTCGCGAGCCTGGGGCGCTGCGTCGATTGGTGCACTCGCTCGGCTATCGGTACGTCGTGCACGACAAGCGGCTCCCCGGAAAGGCCGATCTCGTGTTCCCCTCACGCAGAAAGGTCTTCTTCGTTCACGGCTGCTTCTGGCACGGTCACACATGCGCCGTGTCATCGCGGCCGAAATCGAACGCCAGCTATTGGTTCGACAAGATCGCCGGAAACGAAGCCCGCGACGGGCGCCACCGCCGCGCACTCAGGACCTTGGGGTGGCAAGTCATGATCGTCCGTGAGTGTGCAGTGCAGCCCTTTACGATCGGCAGACTTTCACACCGCCTTTTGAAGTTCCTACAGCGATGATCGGGTGAACGCGTTTGTCGCGCACCGGAAAATAGCCCGCCAATTTGTGTTCTACTCCTGGCTATGCATACAGTATCGTCCCCTACAGTCGTCGATCTGTTCGCCGGTGCTGGCGGCATCGCGGAAGGGTTCCGGTTCGCGGGCTTCAGGTCGATCTCGGCCTCTGATATCGACCCAGACGCCTGCGCGACTTTCAAGCGCAACTTTCCCGATGCGGTTGTGGTTCATGGCGATCTGCGCTCGCCGACGGTCAAGAGCCAACTGCTGGAGGCTGCCGGGCGGGCCGATGTCGTTGTCGGCGGCCCGCCATGTCAGGCGTTCTCGCAGATGCGCAACCACTCTCGGCTGATCGATGACCCGCGGAATGCGCTCTACAAAGAGTTCATTGAGATCGTCGGCCGGGTCTTGCCGTCCGCGTTCCTGATGGAGAACGTGACGGGAATCGATCAGATGGGGTTCCGCGAACAAATCGCGACCGACCTTGAGTTGTCGGGCGAATACGTCGTCCTGCCACAAGTCATCGATGCGGCCGATGTCGGGGTCCCGCAGACGCGGCAACGGCTCGTCTTCATTGGCGTTCGCCGCAGCCTGGGCATTCCAGCCCCTCGCGTAGCACACACCGGGATCACGCGCGCCGTGGGCTTGGAGCGGGCCATTCGCCAGGGAAGGTTTCGGTATGAACTCGATGCCGCTGAGGATATGTTCACTTCTGGCCTGGTTTCTGCCCTGCATGATGCAGACGACATGACGGCGGTCACCGCGTCGCAGGCGATCTCCGATCTCGCAGGATTGCCTGCCGGGAACCGATCGGACGTCTTGAACTACTCGTCTCTTGGTGAGCCGGCTTCGGCGTATCAGCGATTCATGCGCCGTGGCAGCGAAGACGGATTGCATAACGTTCAGGTCCCGCGGCTAAGAAAAGACACGGCCATGCGGCTGCAGGCGATCCCGCCTGGGGGTAACCATCGCGACCTGCCTGAAGACCTGATCCAGCGGAATCTGTCCGGTGAAAAGTGGGGGCCGGAGAACGGCACCGGCCTGCTTTCGCGGCGACACTACTACGCGTACCGGCGGCTGCATCCCGATATCTGGTCTTGGACCTTGAACACGAAGGCGGATTCCGTATATCACTACAAAGCCATTCGTTCCTTGTCTGTGCGGGAGTTTGCCCGGCTGCACTCGTTTCCCGACGGGTTTGTCTTCACCACGGACACAAGACCAGGCGAACTGCTGGGCCGCCATGACGGCGGCGCAGCCCACTCGCGATACCGGCAAGTCGGCAACGCCGTTCCGCCATTGCTTGCCCGAGCTTGTGCAGACGCGATCAGAAAGACGGTTTTCTCTCGTGCGACCGAACGACAGTTGATCGCGGCATAACTCGACGATGGCAACCGCACAGAAGGCCGCTGCCCGCAAGTCCGATGCCGTAAAGACGGCCGCGCGTATAAAAGCGCCGTTTGGCGCCGACAACCGACAACGGCTCATTGCACATTTCCTCGCTGCCTCAAGTGAAGCTCCTTGGCTTCGTGTCTATCGATTGCTGCTGTGGACGGACAAAACAACCGGCCTTGCGCACTGCTACGAAAGCGACAAGTGCCAACCCGGGAAGCCGTGGCATCCCCGATCGCTGCGTTTCCACGAGTGGTTGTCCCGCTCGCTGGGCGTGGCGCCTCGCGAGGCCGCAGAGGGCATCGACTGGTTGTTTCGGCACACGGCCGAAGACTATGCGCGGTACATGGTGCAGCAGTACCAAACGCTGCTGCGGCGGGCTACACGGCAGCGGGCTCCGTACATTGATCGCGCATTTCCCGAACCCGGCGAAGACCCGGCAATCGTCGCGATCGTTCGCGAGGTGCTCGGCAATCGCTTGATCGAGGAACCTTCGCTGGATGAATGGCGATCGATGACGCAACGAATCCGCGAACTGATCGCCGTCGAGAACAAGCGGAAGAATTTGGTCGGCGAGGGCTTCGAGGATGTGCTCTGCGCCGTGGCACGCGACTTCGACGACGGGTCGGCATTGAGCGTGTCCGCGCGATCCCTGCTGTCCTCAGTACCGGGGTTCGCAAACACGCGCGTTGGGGACAAGCCGATCAAGGTCGATATGGCGATCGTGCGGAACGCTGACCAGCATCGAACAATCGTCACGGCAAAGTCGAGCATTCGAGCCGATCGAGAACAGCAGTTCTCAGCCGAGTTCGCAAACTACGTACGGGCAAAGTCGGACATTCGGCCATTTGACTATGTGCTGCTGACAAACGAGTTCGATCCGGCCCGGCTCGCGCGTGCGTGCGAGTTCTCGGCCGGCAATGCGGCTATGTTCAGTCGCGTTGTTCACATCAGCCCCGACGCACTTAGAGCGGTCTACGGCGACCAGCCCGAAGCCACGATGCAACGGATCGTCGACTTCATTGATCAGGGTCGAATCGTCGGAGTTGACACTTGGCTCGCCAGCCTGTTGAACCCATGATTGCTTCCCGCCCGGTAGTCCCCGGCAGGGATCAGCGGATTGGGCTGGTGCTCGTACCCGCCAACCGCGCAAGGTTTGGTCGAACAGCCTGGGCGAAGGACCGGTACCGGGCAACTGGTCATGAGTCGCCCTGATGGCCAATCGCGGTGGGCCACCGATGTCCGTTATGCGGGCTTCGCACCGGCCAATCGATCTGCTTGGCCCGACCGGCAGCCAGCACCTGTCCTGATACCGAATTGCCTACCGACGTCACGAGAGCCAGCCGGGCTTTGGCGCACGACACCCCCACCACGCCGATTAGATCAGGCCAGTGCGGCGCTCAGCGCAGCGAAATAAGGGAGGAGGCCGCAGGCCGGGGGACATTCGCGGAGCTGAGTGCCGCGCCGGCCTGATTCCCCCCCACCCCCCCCCCCCGGGGGCAATTAAAAATCCGGGGGGTTAAAAAACACTTGTAACCCCCACAATTAAAAC
>JANMYG010000790.1:0-6157 GCA_031381865.1 Betaproteobacteria bacterium
TCTGCTCGGTCAGCGGGTCGTTCTGCACATTCCAGGCGCTCCAGTCCAGCGCGGGTCGGATCGGGATCACGGTGTAGCCGGGCGCAAAACGCATCAGCCGCGTGTCGTCCATGCGCGGCACCGGGTGGCCGGGTGTGGATACCATGCGCCCGGGGCAAAGCAGGTTCGCGGGGTCCAGGTGCTGCTTGATGCGCGCGAAGGCGGCATTGATCCGCGGGCCGAATTGCCACTCGATCCATTCGCCGCGGCACAGGCCGTCGCCGTGTTCGCCGCTGTAGGCGCCCTTGAACCTGCGCACCATGGCGCTGGCTTCATCGGCGATCGCGCGCATCTTGGCGGCGCCGCCCAGGCCGCCGTCCAGGCCGGTTTCGCGCCGCATGTCCAGGATCGGTCGCACATGCAGCGTGCCGACGGAAGCGTGGGCGTACCAGGTGCCACGGCTGCCGTATTTGCGGAACACCTCGGTCAGGCCATCGGTGTACTCGGCCAGGTGTTCCAGCGGCACCGCGCAGTCTTCGATGAAACTGACCGGCTTGCCGTCGCCCTTGAGGCTCATCATGATGTTGAGTCCCGCCTTGCGTACCTCCCAAAGGTTCTTCTGCGGCGCCTCGTCGACCATCTCGACCACGCTGCCGGGCAGGCCCAGGTCGCCCATGAGTTCGACCAGCTGTTTGATCTTGGGCAGCAGCCCGGCCCGGTCGGCGCCGGAGAACTCGACCAGCAGGATCGCCGCTGGCTTGCCACCGTTGATGGCCGGCGCCAGCGCGCTGCGCACTGTGGGCGCGAAAGCCGGGTTCTGCAGGCTCAGTTCGATCATCGTGCGGTCCACCAGCTCGACCGCCGTCAGTTGCGCGCCGCCCATCCGAACGATGTGCTGTGCCGAGTCCATGGCCTTGTGGAAGCTCGGGAAATTGACCACGCCCAGCACCCTCGTGCGCGGCAGTTCGCTCAGACGCAGCGTCAGCGACTCGGTCAGCGCCAGCGTGCCTTCGCTGCCGACCAGCAGGTGCGCCAGATTGACCGAACCGTCCGGGGTATACGGCCTTTCGTTCTGGTTGTGGAAGATGTCGAGGTTGTAGCCCCCCACGCGGCGCAGCACTTTGGGCCAGCGCGCCTCGATCTCCGGCCGGAGCTCTTGCGCCAGGCCGCGCACCAGGTCGCCCAGCGCACGGGCCGCTCCGCTGCTGCTGTCGTAACGCCCCAGCTCCAGCACACTGCCGTCGGCCGCCCAGGCGCGCGCGCCCAGCACGTTGTGCACCATGTTGCCGTAGGCGATGCTGCGGCTGCCGCAGGAGTTGTTGCCCGCCATGCCACCGAGTGTGGCCTGCGCGCTGGTGGATACGTCGACCGGATACCACAGGCCGTGTTTCTTGAGGGCCGCGTTCAGCTGGTCCAGCACCAGGCCGGGCTCGACCACGGCGGTGCGTCGCTGCGGGTCGATCTGCAGCACCTGACGCCGGTGCTTGCTGAAGTCGATCACCAGGCCCGCACCCACCGTTTGTCCGCATTGGCTGGTGCCGGCGCCACGCGCAACGACGGGCACTTTGAGGTCACGGCAGATGGCCAGCGCCGTGGGCGCGTCGTTGGCCTCGCGCGGCACGAACACACCCACGGGCGTGACCTGGTAGATCGACGCGTCGGTGGCATAACGGGCCCGGTCGGTGGGGGAGAACAACACCTCGCCCCGGGTCTCGGCACGCAGGCGCGCGGCCAGGCGGCCGGCCACCTCGTTGCTGAATCCGGCGACCGTCTCGTAGACGCTGGCGGGCGAATGCGCGGACAGGTTCAGGGGCACTCGGGCGGACATGGCGTGGGCGGCGCAGGTTCGATCGTGGCGACAGGCCGTGGGTGGGCGTTCAGGACTTGGCGCCCGATGCGGACGCCAGGCCGGCACTGGCGCTGTGGCGCAACTGCGCGATCACGACGTCGCGCTTGTTGTACAGGTGGGCCAGCATCACGGCACGCATCGCCTTCGGGTCGCGCGCACTGAGGGCGGCGACCATCTGCTCGTGTTCGCGCACGGCGTTCTTCCATTTTTCCTCGTCCTGGTTGGAGCGAAAACGCAGCGCCTGCAGCCGCGCATTGACCTGGGTATATGTGAGCGTCAACACCGGGTTGCGCGCGGCGGCATTGATGGCCTTGTGGATCAGCGCGTTGATCCGGTAGTAGTTGGACAGGTCGCGCCGGGTATAGGCGGCCATCATCTCGAAATGCATGGCCTTGATTTCTGCCAGTTCGGCGTCGGTGATGCGCTGGGCCGCCAGTTCACCGGACTGGGCTTCCAGCCCAGCCATCACCTCGAAGGTGTGCAGCACATCGGTTTCCGACAGCGACATCGCAATCGCCCCGCGGTTGGGCAGCAATTCGACCAGCCCTTCGGTCGCCAGCATCTTGATGGCCTCGCGCAGCGGCGTGCGCGACACGTTGAGCACCTCGCACAGTTCGCGCTCGTTGAGCTTGGCGCCTGGAGCGATGCGGTTTTCCACCAGCATCTGGCGCAGGCGCAGTGCCACCTGTTCGTGTAATGCGGCACGCGGGATGGAGATGATGTCTGCGCCCATTAGTGAATTTTGTATGCAAAAATGTTTGGAGTCAACCTATAAGAATCTTTCAAATTGATTGACAAAAGCATTTTGTATGCAAAAATGGAATCAATAATTCTCCTGCCGATGGAGCCGGTTGCCCATGTTGAATCTCGACTTCCACCCCACTGGCCGCCACTTCCTGCAAATACCCGGCCCCTCTCCCGTGCCGGACCGCATCCTGCGGGCGATGAGCCTGCCGACGATCGACCATCGGGGGCCGGAGTTCGGCGCGCTGGGGCGAAAGGTGCTGGCCGACATCCGGAAAATATTCCGCACCGAGCATCCGGTCATCATCTACCCGGCGTCCGGCACCGGTGCCTGGGAGGCCGCACTGTCCAACGTATTGAGCCCTGGTGATCAGGTGCTGATGTACGAGACCGGCCACTTCGCGTCGCTGTGGCAGAAGATGGCGGCGCGGCTCGGTCTGGAGACCGAGTTGCTGGCGCTGCCGGGCGTCGAAGCCGGCGTGCCGGCCTGCTGGCGCCGTGGGGTGCAGCCCGGGCTGATCGAGCAACGCCTGCGAGCCGACGCGCAGCACGCCATCCAGGCGGTCTGCGTGGTGCACAACGAAACCTCCACCGGCGTCACGAGCGACATCGCCGCCGTGCGCCGCGCCATCGACGCGGCCAGGCACCCGGCCTTGCTGCTGGTCGACACCATCTCGGGCCTGGCATCGGCCGACTACCGGCACGACGAATGGGGTGTGGACGTGAGTGTCAGCGGCTCCCAGAAGGGCCTGATGTTGCCCCCGGGCATCAGCTTCAACGCGGTGTCGCCCAAGGCCATCGAGGCCAGCCGGCGCGCCCGGCTGCCCAAGGCTTTCTGGGCCTGGGACGAGATCATCGAGATGAATCGCAGCGGTTACTGGCCCTACACGCCCAGCACCAACCTGCTGTATGGCCTGAACGAAGCCTGCGACATGCTGCTGGGTCAGGGCCTCGACGCGGTGTTCGCGCGCCACCAGCGCTGGGGCGCGGGCGTGCGCGCCGCGGTGCAGGCCTGGGGGCTGCCGATACAGTGCGCGGACCCGGCGCTCCATTCGCCCGTGCTGACCGGCGTGATCGTGCCCGAGGGCGTGGACGCCGACGCCGTGCGCAAGCTGATCTACGAACGTTTCGACTGCTCGCTGGGCACGGGACTGGGCAAGGTCCGGGGCCGCATGTTCCGCATCGGCCACCTGGGCGACTGCAACGACCTCACGCTGATGGCGGCCCTGAGCGGCTGCGAGATGAGCCTGAAGCTCAGCGGCGTCAAGCTGGCGGGGTCGGGCGTGCAGTCGGCGATGGACTTCTTCGCTGCGAACCCGGCGCCGCCAGCACGACCGGGCGCGGCGCACGCGAGCTGATGCCTGGGTACTGCAAGAACATGGCGCTTGGGCCGCGGTTTGAGGGGATTCGAGTGCTCTGGTTTTGGTGAATTCAACAAGGAGACTTCAACATGCAACGCAGGAATTTCGTGATCGGGGCCGCCACCACGCTCGCCGCACCGATGGTCAATGCCCAGACCCTGCCCGGCGGGCCGGTGCGCATCGTGGTGGGCTTCCCGCCGGGCGGTGGCACGGACGCGCTGGCGCGCGTGGTGGCGCAGAAGCTGTCGGTGATGTGGAGCCTGCCGGTCGTGATCGACAACAAGGCCGGAGCGGCCGGCGTGATCGCCGCCGATTACGTGAGCAAGCAGCCGGCTGACGGCAACACGCTGCTGATGGCGCATATCAACAGCCACGCGCTGGCGCCGGCCCTGGGCACCAGGCTGGGCTACGACGCCGAGAAGGATTTCGTTCCGATCAGCATGGTCGGCGTGACGCCCAACATCCTGATCTGCAACACCGAGCAGCCGGCCCGGACCGTCAAGGACCTGGTGGCGCTGTGCAAGGCCAATCCGGGCAAGATCAGCTTCGCATCGGCCGGGGGCGGCTCGGCGCAACACTTCGCGCTGGAAATGTTCAAGCTCGAAGCCAGGATCTTTGCGCTGCATGTGCCATACCGGGGCTCCGGCCCGGCGCTGATCGACCTGATCAGTGGCCAGGTCAACTACTGCTTCGAGACCATGACCTCGGCCACACCACACATCAAGGGGGGCAAGGTGATTGCGCTGGCGCAGACACGCCTCAAGCGGGCCAAGGCGCATCCCACGGTGTCGACCATGGCCGAGCAGGGTTTCCCGGATTTCGAGGCCACCGTGTGGTACGGGCTGATGGGCCCGGGCAAGCTCCCGGTCGCGATGGCGCAGCGCATGAACAACGACGTCAACAAGGTACTCGCCATGCCCGATGTGCAGGAAAAGATGGAGCAGTACGGCGCCGAGGACGGCGGCGGCAGCATCGAGAAATTCGCCAGTTTCATCAAGTCGGAGCAGGAGAAATGGGCCAAGGTGGCCAAGGTGGCGCAGATCAAGGTGGACGCCTGATCCGGCAGCGCTGTTCGCGGATGGGGCGGATCGACAAAGCCAGGTTGCCACGGCGCCTGCGCCAACCGCGCCAAGTGGGCCAGCGTGCTGTTCCGGCCCCGGATTGACGCGCCGTACGACGGCCACCTGGCGGCCGCCAATTCGTCTGGAAGCGCGATTGAGTGCGTCGCGTGTCACCGTGTCGGTCGCGGACCTGCCGTTGGTACCCGACTGCGTGCAGGTGGTGGTGCCGCGCGGCCAGAATGCCCCGAAGCTTAGACTGTCACTACCACCGCGACGGCGCCAGATGAACACCATCGAACAACTCCGAAGGGTTCTGAACCAGAACCGCACCATCGCCGTCGTTGGCCTGTCGGCCGAATGGCACCGGCCCAGCTTCTTCGCGGCCAAGTACATGCAGGAGCATGGGTACCGCATCGTCCCGGTGAACCCGCGCTACGCGAAGTCGTCCACGGAGATCCTCGGACAGCGCTGCTACGCGGAGCTGACCGACATCCCCTTTGCCGTCGACATGGTCGATGTGTTCCGGCGTACCGAGGACGTGTTGCCGATCGCGCGCCAGGCGCTGCAGATCGGTGCCAAATGCCTGTGGCAGCAGATCGGCGTGATGAACCTGGAGGCGGATGCGCTGGCGCGCGAGGCCGGCATGGACTCGGTGATGAACCGCTGCGTAAAGATCGAGCACGGCCGGCTGTTCGGCGGTCTGAACCTGGTCGGCGTGAACACCGGCGTTATTTCGGCCAGACGGCTCGGCGCAAGGGCATGAGCACCGCCGGGCCGCCCCAGGGCGAAGAAAAACAGAACATACAAGGATGCCTGATGAGCACCGCACGGCCACCCGACAATGCTCGGGATCGCAACTCGCAGAGCGCAGCGAAGTTAACCCAATGACGCCCATGGCCGACCACCAGTTCCAACCCGAAACCCTGGCCATCCACGCCGGCCAGGTGCCCGACAGCGCCACCGGCGCACGGGCCTTGCCGATCTACCAGACCACCAGTTTCGTGTTCGACAGCGCCGAGCACGCGGCCAGCCTGTTCAACCTGCAGACCTTCGGCAACATCTACTCGCGCCTGTCCAACCCCACCGTGGCGGCGCTCGAAGAACGCGTCGCGGCACTGGAGGGCGGGCGCGCCGGTCTGGCGTCGGCCAGTGGCATGGCGTCG
>JANMYG010000822.1:0-5471 GCA_031381865.1 Betaproteobacteria bacterium
GCACCGGCCGCCCGTGGATGACCTCGCAGGGCATCGACGGATACGGCCAGATCATGATCTACCGCGAAGCGCTGGAAAAGGCCGGCGTGGCCGACCGCAGGAAGGTGGCCGAAGTGATCCGCAAGATGGATTCGACCACCGGTGCGGCCGAGTATTTCAACGTGCCGTTGAAGTGGGACGAACGCGGCCGGCGCGTCGGTGCCGGCCTGGTGATCGCGCAATGGCAGGGCGGCCAGCCGGTGCCGGTTTATCCGGCCTCCATGGCGATCGCGAAACCGGTCTGGCCCGGCAAGTAACCATGCCCAACGCGCAGCAGCCCGAGGACGGCGCGCCCGCGCAGGGCGGCGTGCACGCCAGCGGATTCGCCGACCGGCAGTTCGTCGTGACCGGAGGCGCCGGCGGCATCGGGCGCGCGTGCGCGCACGACCTGCTCGAACGCCGTGCCCACGTGCTACTGGTGGATGTGGACGCCGCCCGCCTGGAGCAGGCGCGCTCGCAGCTCGGCGGCGGCGACCGGCTGGCGGTCCATGTGTCGCTGCTGGCTTCACCGGCCCAGGCCGCTGCCGCGCTCGATGCAGCGGGCCGGCCGATCTTCGGGCTGATCCACATGGCGGGCCTGTTCGAGCCCGACCCACTGGATCCGGACGACCACTCGGCCTGGGACCGGGCCATGGCCTCGAACCTGACCAACGGCTACGACCTGGCCGTGGCCTACCAGTCGCGCCGCGACGCCGGCGCGGTCGGGCGCATCGTGTTGTGCAGTTCGGGCGCGTACCGCCGCGGTGTGCCGGGCCGGGTGGCCTACTCGGTGGCCAAGGCCGGCATCGTCGGGCTCACGCGCGGCCTGTCGCGACAATTCGCGCCGCACACGCTGGTCAATGCGGTGGCACCGAATGCGATCCGAACCGGCATGACGAACGCAGTGTTCGAGCAGCGCGGCGACGCGATCCTGGCCACGATCCCGCTCGGGCGCTTCGGCGAGCCGCAGGAGATTGCCTCGGTGGTCACATTTCTTTGCGGTCCGGGCGCGTCCTACCTGACCGGGCAGACCATCAACGTGGACGGTGGGGCATGGCATTCATGACAACGGGAATCGACGTGGTAATTGGTCGCGGGGGTCAGCTAGTTAGCGCGGCGCCGGGCCGCCCCCAAGCAAGCTCGCACTGCAGTGCGCAGCGCGCAGCTCGGCCTATCGGCCACCGGGCCGCCCCCGGCGCGCACGACACCGCGGCGCGAAACACAAGGATGCAACGATGAGCTGGAAGATCGGCATGCCGAACCTCGGCCACACGATGGAGGAGGGCACGGTCAGCGAATGGCTCAAGGCCGTGGGCGACGCCGTGCGCCAGGGCGAGGTCATCGCCGTGGTCGAATCCGACAAGGCCAGCTTCGACGTCGAATCACCGGCCGACGGCGTATTGCTGGCCATCGAGGTGCCCGGCGGCACGGTGGTGCCGGTGGGCGCCACCATCGGTGTGGTGGGTTTGCCGGGCGAGGCGCTGGAAGCACCATCGGCTGCGGCGCCGGATGCCGGGGTCGCCCAGCATGCACCGGCAAGCAGCCGGTCCGCGGCCGCCGTGGCGTCTGAGCTGCCCGCCACGCGGTCCGGCCGCGTGAAGATATCGCCAGCGGCCCGCGCACTGGCCGAACAGCTCGGGCTGGACCCGGCTGCGGTCGTGCCGAGCGGCGACGACGGCATGGTCACACGCGACGACGTGCGCGCGTATGCCGAGGCGGGTCAGGCCGTCGACGCGGGCACGATCGCCGACGCAGGGCAGGCCGCAGGCACGGGCAGCGCGGTCTTCACTGGGCAGCCCACCGGCGCGGGCACGGCCACCGGCGCGGCGAATACCGCCGGGCCCACACCACTTTCGCCGATGCGCCGAGCGATCGCTGACGCGACGCAGCGCGCGTGGCAATCGATTCCGCATGTGGCGCTGCAATCACACGCCGACGTCGGCGCGCTGCTCGAAGCGGGGGGCACCAGCCTGACGGCGGCGGTCGCGCGGGCGTGCGCGCTGGCGCTGGGCGAGCACCCGGCGTTCAACGGCTGGCTCGGCGAGCGCGGGTTCGAGCGCGCGCCCAACGTCAACCTGGCGCTGGCGGTAGCTACACCCGGCGGGCTGGTGGCCGCCGTCGTGCCGCAGGCCGAAACCAGGAGCGTGGCCGAACTGCGCGATGCCATCGGGCGGCTGGCCGAAAGCGCCAGGGCCGGCCGCCTCGACGGCGCAAGCATGCTGGGCGGCTCGTTCACCATCAGCACGCTCGGCCGCTGGGGCGTGGACGCCTTTGCGCCCATTATTTCGGCGCCGCAGGTCGCGATCCTGGGCGTGGGCCGGGTCAACCGGGTGGCACGCGAGGGGCCGGGCAACGGCGTGCGTTTTGCCAGCGAACTCGGGCTGACGCTGGTGTTCGACCACCGCGCAAACGACGGGGTGCAGGCAGCACAGCTGCTGGGGGCGATCGTGGGATACCTGGAACAACCGCAACGACTGGAGAAGGCCGCATGAGCGAAAACGATTTGTCACCCGCCGAACTCGTGTCGTTCTGGCGCGACATGTGGCGCATCCGCCGCTTCGAGCAGGCGGCGCTGTACCAGTCGTCGATCGGCAAGATCTATGGCGCGCTGCACAGCTGCGAGGGGCAGGAGTCGTGCTGCGTGGGCATCTGCTCGGCCTTGCGCGACGGCGACTATGCCGCCTCCACGCACCGCGGGCACGGCCACAGCATTGCCATGGGCGCGCGGCTGGACCGGATGATGGCCGAGCTGTTCGGCCGCGTGGACGGTTACTGCAAGGGCAAGGGCGGCTCGCTGCACATCGCCGACCTCGGCGTCGGCATGCTGGGGGCGAACGGTATCGTCGGCGCGGGTTACGCCATCGCGGCGGGCGCGGCGCTGAACGCCAAGGTCAGCCAGAGCGGCCGGGTCGCGGTGGTGTTCTTCGGCGACGGCGCGATCACGCGCGGCACCTTCCACGAAGTCATGAACATGGCCTCGTTGTGGAAGCTGCCGCTGATCCTGGTGTGCGAGAACAACGAATACGCGCAGTACATGCACTGGTCGCAGACCATGGTGTTCGACAACATCGCCGCGCTGGCGGCCAACTACCACATGCAGAGTGCGCGGCTCGACGGCAACGACATCCGGGCCGTGTTTCGGGCCGCCACCGAAGCGGTGGCGCGCGCGCGCGCCGGCCAGGGGCCGACGCTGATCGAATTGAAGACGCAGCGTTTCCACGGCCATTCGTCGGGCGACCCGCAGGTCTACCGCAGCAAGGCCTCGGTCGAGGAGTTGCGGCGCACCCGCGACCCGATCGCCACACTGGAGAACGAATTGCTCTCAGCCGGCATGCTGGACGAGCGCGAGGCGATCCTCGCGCAGGTCGAGGCCGAGGTCGCGCAGGCGATCGCGTTCGCCGAATCCAGTCCCTACCCGAGCGACGAAGAGCTCGGTACGGACGTCTACGCCTGATGGAGTCCCCCGTGCGCGAAATCACCTACCGCGATGCCATCCGCGAGGCGCTGTTCGAAGAGATGGAGCGCCAGCCGGGCATGATCATCATCGGCGAGGACATCCTGCCCGGCGGCGGCACCTTCGGCGTGCACCAGGGCATGGGCGAGCGTTTTGCCGGCCGCATGTTCGAGGCGCCGATTTCCGAGGCGGCGATCGTCGGCGCGGCGCTCGGCGCGGCGCTCACCGGCGGCCCGGCCGTGGCCGAGATCATGTACTCGGATTTCATGACCGTGTGCATGGACGAGATCGTCAACCAGGCCGCCAAGATCCGTTACATGACTGGCGGCCAGGCGCGTGTGCCGCTGGTGATCCGGTCGCCATATGGCATGACCAAGGGCATCGCCGCCCAGCATTCACAGTCGCTCGAGGCCTGGTATGTGCATGTGCCGGGGCTGCGGGTGCTGATGCCGTCGACACCGGCCGACGCCAAGGGCCTGCTGAAGTCCGCGCTGCGCGGCGAAGACCCGGTCATCTTCCTCGAGCACAAGCTGCTGTACGGAACCAGGGGCCCGGTGCCCGACGGCGCCGACCTGCTGGTGCCATTGGGCAGCGCCGCGGTCGTGCGCGCGGGGACCGACCTCAGCATCGTGGCCACCGGCCTCATGGTGTCGCGCGCGCTGGAGGCGGCGCAGCAGCTGGAGGCCGCGGGTGTGTCGGCCGAGGTGATCGATCCGCGCTGCGTTTCGCCGATCGACTGGGAGACGCTGTTCGCATCGGTCGACAAGACCGGCAGGGTGCTGGTCGTGAACGAGGCCACGCTGGTGTGCTCGGTCGCGTCCGAGATCGCGGCCACGATCGGCGAGCAGCGGTTCACATCGCTGGACGGCCCGGTGCGCCGCATCGGTGCGCCGTTCGTTCCCAAGCCGTCGACGCCGGGCCTTGAAAAGCTGGCCTACCCGTCGACCGACCAGATCTTTCGCACGGCCACCGAGATGGTGCCGCGCAAGCGTGGCCGCTGATCGGACGGAGGCAACCAGATGGAACGTGTTGCAGGAAAAATCGCGCTGGTCACCGGGGCCGCCAGCGGCCTGGGCGAAGCGATCGCGCGGCTGCTCGCGGCCGAGGGCGCCACCGTGGTGCTGGCGGACGTGAACGATGCGCCGGGCAAGCGCCTGCTGCGGGAGATCAAGGCCGGCGGGGGCAGCGGCCTGTACGTGCACCTCGACGTGGCGAACGAGCCGGACTGGGTCGCTGCGATGGCGCTGGTGAAGCGGCGCCTGGGGCGACTGAACATCGCCGTCAACTGCGCCGGTACCAACATCGCGCGCTCGTTCCCTACCGACACCACGCTGGCGGACTGGCGCGCGCTGATGGCGGTCAACCTCGACGGCGTGTTCCTGGGCACCAAACACGCGCTTGGCCTGATGCGCGACAGCGACCCGGTCAACGGCTCGATCATCAACATCTCGTCCATCATGGGGCTGGTCGGCATGGCCGACATCGCGGCCTACAACGCGTCCAAAGGCGGCGTGCGGCTGTACAGCAAATCGGTCGCGATTTCCTGTGCCGAGCAGCGGCTGGCGGTGCGCGTCAACAGCGTGCATCCGGGCTTCATCGACACGCCGCTGCTGCGCAAGGCCATGGCGCGATTCGCCGACGCCGCCGAAGCGGGCCGGCTGTACAACGCGCTGCAACCGGTGGGCCACCTCGGCCAGCCGCAGGACATCGCCTACGGCGTGTTGTACCTTGCCAGCGACGAATCGCGCTTCGTCACCGGCTCCGAACTCGTGATCGATGGCGGCTACACGGCGCGCTGATTTCTTTGTCAACCTAGGAGAAAAACATGATCTATGAACTGCGCGTCTACCGCGCCCTCCCCGGCCGCATGCCGGCCCTGCTCAAGCGTTTCGAGACCAGGACACTGAAGATCTGGGAGCGCATGGGCATCCGGCAGCTCGGTTTCTGGACCACGCTGATCGGCCCCTCGCATCTGGAACTGGTGTACATGCTGGTCTGG